>NZ_JACJUP010000540.1:0-4395 GCF_014748295.1 Planktothrix sp. FACHB-1355
GTTGGCATATTCTTCAAAAATTTCGATGCGTTGTGATTCGGCATTTTCATCATTTGGTGATATAATGTTCACATCTTTAGTTTCTGCGATCGCTAACAACTTGATCGCCACATCATATCCCCTCGAAACGAAAATTTCTATGCCAATTGGGAGAGGGTCTCTTTTCGAGATTTCCTCCAAAGGCACTCGTTTTTTTCGTTTTGCACCCAATGCGGCGGCAAATACTATGATATCCGCGTAAGTTTGAAAAGGCCCAGTTGTTTCCTTGGCGATAAGTAATGATTTTACTAAATCGGCTTTATCTTTAGCTATTCTGATTTTACTGGCACTCATTTTATTGATATTTATTCAATCCACAATAACTGAATTCTATTTTTATTACCCCCAATTATACCATAGTTATAATTGGGGATATATTTCCTCTCAACTTTGGCTAAATGTTTGAATCAGCCAGCGATTAATCTCCCCATCATCCTGTGTTTGGCTGCGTTGGAGTGCTTCTTCAACGAGAGCGATCCCTAAGCCAGGTAACACACTTGACTCTTCAATTTCACCGCTACGCCTTTGGGAAATTTCAAAAGCAATTACATCATCAAGACTTGCATCAACAACCCAATATTCTTGCACACCAGCGCGTTCGTATATTAATCGTTTTCGTCCTAAATCATCACCTAGAGAAGTGGACGAAATTTCTATGACCAACGCAGGCGGATCGAATTCATTTAGATCGATCGGCGTATTCGTTCGAGGCGGTAATCTAAAATCTGCGCCTATATAATAAGACAAATCTGGTTGAAATTCACTAACACCAGTTCTGCGGAAACTCGCATTAATTAATTCGACAATTCGGATATTTCTCAGCGTTGCATAGAAATTAGCTACTCTGGAAGTAACCGAATTTTGACGACTGTGAAGTGGGCCTACTGCTGCCATTTCAATCCTCATGTATCCTTGATGATAAAAAAATTTTCCCTTTTCCCAATCAGGATTATTTCCCAAAGCGACAAACTCTTCCCAACTTGCCTTCACCCAGGTATCCGTCACCAAATTTTCAGCTACAGCCGCTAAACTAGAACTCATAATCCACCTCTACAATCTCCGTATATTCAAACTCATTCGGACTTTGGCGTACCAAAGAATAGGGAAGACCTCCCAACTCAATTGTATCCGCTTCGCAATCTGGCTTAGAAGAGTAATAAGTCAGCACATACTCTCTGCCAACGCGATTAGCCATTTCTTCTTCTACTTCACCTCGCCACTGAGTTTTAGTAACTAAAACCACCAATTGATTCGCCAATTTGGGAATTATTTTAGCAATTTGGCGGCGGTAGATTTCATCCAAACTGCCAAAAGGCGAATCCATCACAATTGGAAAAGTGCTGCTATTTGGCATCATCATTTCCTCTTTACTCCATTCTCTCACCCTGTCGATAATGCCGCCGATAAACGATAAACTGAGAATTTGATTCTCTCCCGTTGATGCGGCAACTTGCGACTCTTTACCCGCCGTCTTTTCCACTAGCGTCAGTTCGTATTTATCGGTGAGTTTGGGGAGATAAGGCTTAAAGGAAATTGAGCTAAAAATATCCTGTACCCGCTTTTCCAATTGCGATCGAAAATGCTTATCCAGGCGAGATCGAAACTCCGTCAAACGTTCGATCGCATCCTGAGTAGCCGCAATCCGCCGCTGTGCAAGCGCTTGTCTTGCCTCATTCATTTCCTGTTTGGCGATTTGTTTGCTGAGTTCGTCAATCTCGGTTTTTAAATCGGAAATTTTCTGCTTATTTTCTCCCTCCTCCAAAGTCAAATCCCGGATTTTACCTTCAATTTCATCCAATCGCTTTTGCAGATTGCGAATCTCTTCCGCCGGATTCTTTCTTAACTGTTCGCCAATATCATCCAGTTGCGTTTCAATGCGGGAAATTTCTTGCCTGATTTGATTGATATTAGCTTGCTCTTTATCGATATCCTGCCAAAATGTCGATGTTTGCTTATCAATTTCATCCACCTGTGCGATCGTCCGAATAGCCGTTTCTTCCACCGCTGCAATGCTAGCTTTATCTAGCCAACTACTGACATTGTGGTGAAGGTGCGTTCCCTCGCGTAACTCCGCACCGCAAATGCAGCGTTGCGAATTCAGCAAATCGTTGATAAATTCTCGCGAAATTCCCGAAGTTAACTCGCCTCGCTGTTTGAATTCACTCACAATTGCACGAAACTCCGCCGTTATTTCTGGTAGCAAAGTCGTGTATCCTCTAGTAGAAATCGCTTTATTCAACGCCTCTCTACTTTGTTTCAGTCTATCTCTATTTGTTGCTTTCTGCGATGACAACTCTTTGCGTCTTTCTTCTAAATCTTTCGCACCACTGACATCGCGGAAACGGTTACTCGTTTCTTTTTTGAGCGTTTGTTGGTGAGATAATTCCTGACCGATCTCGGTTTGACGATTCGTTAATTTCTCAACTTCCTGTTCTTTTTTGTCCTTCTGTTTCAATAACTGTCGCGTCTCGGTATCGCCGATCGCCTTTAATTCCTCTTCCAAAGTTTTCTTCGCTTCCTTCAGATGCTTGATGGAACGATCCAGTACTTCCATACCCAGCATCGTTTTAGTTGCTTCGGCAATTTCGAGTTTATTATCCGATCGCACAATTCGATCGATGCGTTCTCCGTCAAAGAAAAAATACTGATGCAACGTTTCCGGTAAAATTCTTCCTATTATATCATCGGGATGCTGTTGGGGAAGCTGCCATCTGCCATCGTCTCCCGCTACCTGCATATATAGCCTACTTTCGCCTTGTTCGATCGTCTCACTTTTGTAAGCGCGACACTCCCGTTTGGCGCGATAGCGTTTGTCATCGTGTTCCCACACAATTTCCACCCAACATTCTACAGATTCACCCGCTTTTGCTTCTGCGATCGCTCTTTTATTCACCAGCTGTTCTTCCGAAGCAAAAGCCGCCGTAAACTTCTCATACAGCACCCAAGTAAACGCATTTAATAGCGTCGTTTTACCCGCGCCATTATTGCCGTGAATAATCGTTGTGTTGCGCTGTTCTTCGCCGCAAAGTAAAATCTCCGGAGTCTTGCCATAAAAACAGCGAAAGTTATTAAGTTTAATGGAAATTAACTTCATTTAACGCATTCCTTTATAATTGCAAGAATGTCGTCATTAATGCCTTTCGGTTTTGGCATATAAAGCTTATCCTTTTCCGCTTGCTTGACGCGATCGATAATTTGTCGCACCTCTGGGGGAGCCGTTGCGATCGGCTCTTGCACGTAACTCAGGCTGATTTCCTCTTCCATCTCCCCAATCCTATGAAAATTCGCACTTATTCAATCGATCTTAGAACTTAAGGGTGTAGAGTGTAGCAACTGCGGATGCAGGCGATCGACGCAGGCAGTTATAATAGCGCGTAGACGCGGCAACGAGGATGCCTTGTCAGCTTACAGATATACTCATCTGGGATATTCCGAAAGAGAATGACGCCAACAGTGTATGCGCGATTGCGGGTTGAAAGATTAAAATGTTAGTCCAAGTAGCCTCCAAATGGGAAAAAGTAGAGCATTGGCTCAAACAAACTGATGATTCGCAGTGGGTGAAAATTCAAGCAACAGGTGATTCTAACGGAATTCCCGTCACCGCTGCTAACATTCTCGAACTCACCCTCAAATGCGAGTGGTCAGAAATAGAAGATATGTCCGAATTGCTTTATGCTCAGCAAGGAACGATGTTTCCTTATGGATTAGAAATCGGGTGGGGAGATCCAAATAAAGCTTACCGTGAAGGTAACTCATCTGAGGCAGGAGTTTATTTTTTTAACGCTTACAAAATAGAAAGGATGGAAAGCTTAGCTGAGTAAATAACTAAAGTTGCGGTGTTATATAAAATAGAGTGCATAACTGGCGAATTATTGCTTAAAAAGTATCTGGAAAATCGATATAATTCACCATAAATTTTAGGACTTACGCAAGTGTCACAAGACTTAAAAAATTTTATAGGTACGTTGTTGTGCTTCAGCGCTAAATCTGGCGCTAAAGCGCAACAACATACTAAATATCCAACAAACCATAACGCTTTTGCAAACTCAACAACTTCATCCTCGCTTCCCCCGCATTATCAGCTAAATCCGCAAATTCTACCAAGCGGCGCAACTCCCTTCGCAGCAAATTGCGTTCAGTTTCCAAAGTTTCTCGATCCATATCCGGAGGCAGTACGATCGTATCAAATAAAGTCGCCCTTTCCTTACCCGGATGCCTTCGCAAAATGCGTCCCCGCCGCTGAATAAACTGGCGGGGATTACCGCTACTAGCCAAAATCACCGCATTTTGAATAGCCGGAATATCCACCCCTTCATCCAAACAGCGAATTGCCACCAAACCTTGCAATTAACCCGT
>NZ_JACJUP010000541.1:0-4437 GCF_014748295.1 Planktothrix sp. FACHB-1355
ATTGGCGAAAAGAGTCACATTTTCTTTGATTGGGCGAGTTTGTTTGCTAACCCATTCCTTGATTTCTTTTGTGACAATATGGATATTTTCGTTTTCCAAACCAGCTAGTTTGCGATCTAAATCTTGGATGGTTTTAGCGGGAAACAGGGTAGGGGTAGATTTGAATACTTGCAGTAAAGCGGGAATAGTTTGATCCATTTTCGTCGGTTAATTTGATATAAAGCGCGATCGGTTTTATTGCCCAATGGCACAGAAAGCAGCCCAGTAAACGGGATGGGCGAAAGGTGCTTCATCCAAGTTGAACACTTTCAGTTTAGCTTGGATTTCCTCTATCCAATTGTTACCTAAATTGAGGCGATTAGTCCACTGTAAAAATTCTTTCTTGCTGACATCGCGCAGCCAGATTTGGGCTTGGTTGAGGGCGATCGGTACGGAGATCTGTTTTTGCAAATTTTCATACAACTTAATCATTAAAAATACGGTTGACAAATCGGTTACACTCCACAGGCTACTGACGAAGCTGGCTAAGCAGATATACTCATCAGAGAATGCGATCGCACTTGTCATCCCCTCCCTAAGTTGGGCCATCTCTAGCTCTATCCCTGACTCAAAATATCCAGAAACTCTTGGACAACGCGATCGGGTTCTTGGCTACACCTGTTAAAGTCGAAATATTGGATGATGCGGATACCGTGAATTTCAAAAAGGCGATCGCGTTCTTCAGCTTTTGGTTGATCGGGATGTGATAATTCCAGAATACCCCATTTGCCTTGATGGAAAATTAGGAAGTTGGGTTCTTGATTTTGTCTGCCTTCTGGTGTGGTGAGGCGTGCTTTGGGGTTGGGGAAAAAGAGAATGTTGGCCCGATCGAGTGCTTCGGCTATTTTTATTTGTTCTTCATAGTAAAAATGTAAATCATTCCAGCAATAGATTTTTTCTTCTAGGTTAGAGTCAGTTTTCCGCCGATCTTCTTCAGATAGGATGATTTCTTCTGAAGAGTCTGTGCTACGATCGGATAATAATGCTTGTTCTAAATCTTCCTGAGATGAATTCGCTTCACTAAAGTAGTTTGTAAATAATAGTCTTGTTCCACTTAAACTTGCTAAATTTAATGTTGCTCCCGTCAGATTAGCACCATTGAGGTTTACTTCTATTTCCTGAGTTCGATGCAAAGTTATTTGATTTCGTCGCAAGTATCGTTTAAAAACAGACTGTAAATTATTCTTTTTTACTTTTTCCTGAAAAGCGTCTGAGAGTTGTTTCCAAAGTTTAGCAGCCACGTATTTTATATATTCATCATCATACTTGGAGAGTTTAGCAATTTCCTCATAAGAGCATCTGCCTGACCAACATTGTTTAAAGATGAGTTCTTGCACGTCGTTTAAGCCTTCGCCATCGAGGACAGTTTCTGCGATCGCGAGAGCTTCATCAACGGTCATGGGTTAACTTTCCTTAAAGTACCTGGTAAAGTTTTAAACAGATAACGCTAAATCCCCGGCTTCTTGAAGAAGTCGGGGATTTGCCTAGCGTTCATTCAACCAATTAGCTAAGTCTCCTGGTTCGGAAAAATCCAGAAGTGCCTCTCCTAAATTTTCTAATTCTTCTACGGATAAGGTCTGAATTTGTGTTTGCATTTCAGGTGCGATCGTACCAAGTCGTCGAGTCAATTGGCGAGTGACAAAAGACAGTGCCTCGCGTTGTCTTCCTTCAAGCAGACCATCTTCGCGAATTTCTTGATAAATGACAGACTCCCGCATAGTTTCCTTCCTAAATAGTTGTCTGATTAAGTTTTTTTCAAACCTCAAACCTGCGAGGACTTGCGAACAAGCGAGTAGATCGGCTTGTCGATCGGGTTCTTCAATTGTAGCAATCCGATTAGCCACTTGCTCTAGCAAAGTGCGCGGCGAGTTAGTTTGAGCTAATGTCGCCAATGGCAGCAAACCGGGGACAGATAGCAGTAAAGCGGGGTCTTGTTCCCACAGGCGAATAACTCTATAGCGATGTAGGGTATTTTCGTCTGTATAATCGGATACAAAAACTTGTTCTGAGGCTGTTTGCTGTAAAAAGATTACTACTTGATGGATGGAACAGGAGTATTGACGCTTGAGCCTAACGTAGTAGTCAAGCATTCTGAACGAAATGGGAGGGTCGGAGTAGGGTAGGGTTTCAAATTCCAGATGTAGAATTTCGTTATCGGCTTGTAGGAAAGCCAGAGAATCAGCGCGGATGGGTTCTTGAATGAGTTCAGTTTTGAGAACCTGAATCCTGGTGGGCCGATCGAGTGATAGCAGCCATTGGACGAAGGCGGCTGGGAATTTTTCGGCCAGATATTTGCAAGTGTTGTCGTAGGCCAAGAAAGTTTGGTTGAGAAATAGGTGTAAATAGTTTCCTAGACGATCGTAACTCGTAGGTATATTGTTCTCACCGGATATTTTAGCAAAATTTGGCAAAAGTTACTACTTTTTATCACAGTCAAGCTCAAGTGGAGTTGTTAGATTAGGCTTTCATACAAATCGGTTTTATTTGCCTAAGCCCTGCTTTATTTATCAATTGTCGTTGGGGCTGGCGAAGCATTACTACATCTGAATTATCGCTACCCATTATAAATTTTGGCAGCAATACTTCGTCCCTAAATCAAATCGCTGAATCGCCTATCCCAAAATTTCATCAACTGTAAAACTAACATCGGGAAAAGCTTCTATAAAAATAGATTGCCCGCGCTGAAATATCTGCACGCTTTGATAACCGTTCGCTGAAGGTTGTCGATAAACTTCGATACATTCTGCGGGAATATTGACTAACCAAACTTCGACAATACCGCTAGCTGCGTAAAGGGGAATTTTTACTTCGCGATCGGATTCAACTGTGGTATCTGCCACTTCTATAATTAATAAGATATCTTGTGTTTGTGGATGTCCGGATTCGTAAAAATCTGCGCGTCTTCGCAGTAATGCTAAATCCGGTTGTGGTTCGGAGTTATCATTTAATTCGACTGGGTTCTGTCCGCGAACGTTTACCAAAGACCCCAGGCGCAAAATAAATAACTCAATTAGTCGATCGACACAAGCAGCATGGAATCTTCCAATCGGTGACATTTGAATAATTTCTCCTTTGATAAGTTCTACGCGATCGTCTTCTTTGAGAATACCAGCATTAACCATGAGGTGATATTCTTTGACGGTAAATAGTCGTTTTAGTAATTGCTGTGGCATAACTAAACCTCTGTTTTTATCCTATTATATAGCCTATATGTTTTTTACTTAATTAAAATTGATAGTTATTCTTAGGTACGTTGTTGCGATGCCGCGCTATAGGGCTGAAGCCCAACAACGTACAAATTGAGGGCTGAAGCGCAACAACGTAAATGCCAAAAAATTAACACCAGAGCTAGCAAAAAAGTTATACAATGATAATTAATTAATATTTCTCTTCAAAATCATGGTAGTTTACTTAGCTAACCTGAGTAGCGGTCAACAAGTTTACGTCGAAAATCACGGTACGCAAACAGCAATTACCCTCATTAGCAGCAGTTCGGGACAGCAGCAAAGCCAAAGCACTAGCTTTTCAACGGGCACTTGGACGAAGCCGCCAGTTTTATTCCGCAACCCCGCCGGTTTTATCCTGCAAATTGAGGCGACGGAAGGTTCTCGTTTTGTGCGTTTGCAAGTGAATGGAATCAGTACCCTCAATGAAATTCCCTCTCTCAATAATGCGGAAGTTGTACCGCTTCAGCAGGTAGAAAAAAGTCCTCAGCAGTCGATGTCGCCAATGCAACCGATGAAGCCTATGGAACCGATGAAACCTATGGAACCGATGCGAATGGGTGACATGGAAATGCGAATGTCACCCAATATGGAAATGCGAATGGGAAATATGCAGTTGCGGATGGGTTCTATAGGGGAAGAAAAATCCTCAACTGGGCGTTTTTGTTCGCAATGCGGTAAGCAGGTGAGTGAAAGCGATCGCTTTTGCACCCATTGCGGTCATCGCCTCACGCCTGCTTGATACAATCGGGACTATCAGTTCTGGCGTTATTCACTTTTGTGCTAACCGGATATACGGTCATATCCTCTGACTGATAAGGTTGCAAAAGCGATTCTAGTGTTTCGCGTTTTTGCACTTGCGGATCTAGCCATGTTTCGTAGTCTTTGGGGTCGAGGATGACAGGCATTCGATCGTGTATCGGGCGCATGAGGTCATTTGCCTCTGTCGTCAGGATCGTACAAGATGCGATCGCATCACCTTCCCCTTTTTCCCAGCGTTCCCACAATCCAGCGAACGCAAAAGGTTTGCCATCTTCCCAGCGGAAATAAAAGGGTTGCTTTTTTCCGTCTTGTTGTTGCCATTCATAAAAACCATCTGCCAAAACCAGACAGCGCCGATGCTTAAAAGCCGAACGAAAAGCTGGCTTCTCGGCCACAGTTTCTGCCCGCGCAT
>NZ_JACJUP010000542.1:0-4365 GCF_014748295.1 Planktothrix sp. FACHB-1355
TTAATTAAGATTTGTTTTAACTGTTCTTGCAAACTGCTCTGGTTGCGAACTACTTGCCGTAAGTTTTCAAGGATTTTTTCGATTGTTGTTTGATTTTCGCTTTCAGGTTCCTTGTTATTTTCTAATTCAATTTTCAAGCAATAACGTTTAATAAGTGCCAATTTTTCTTTATTTACATTTCTAATTAATCCGAGAATTTCTGCTGTTATTTCCTCTACCAACTGGTTTTTCACAAACTCCATTACTACTGGTGGTAGTGTAAAACCAGACGAGGTTTTCTCGATTAGCGATCGCCTTCCTAGAGATTCCAAAGCTTCAAATAACTTCAATTCGGATATTGGTATCCAAATATTAGTTTTCAAGTCGGTTAGAAAAATAGGATACCCTACAATTGCCAGCCAATTAGCAATTTCTTTTTCCAACTCTGATAACCGCTCGAATTCTTCTTGGATTAAGTCTCGCATATCTCGCAATACCAAGGTGGGGCGCTGCTTGAGAAATTGCAGCACGCTGCCACAAAATACTTCTTGAATCGTAGTAGAGACGATTTTCAAAGCAAGGGGATTACCCCGATATAGTTTAATTAGATTTCCCCATTTTGGTTCATCTTTTAGCCGCTTCGATTTTAAAATTTCGGCAGCTTCATCATCCTTCAAACCAGCCAGTTGCCACGAACGAACTGGAAGGTTTTCTCCTTCTTCCAAAGCAATTTCGCGCGGTTTTTCTGTACTGGTAAGAATCAGACAACTCTGGTGCGGTTCTTCTCCTAATCGCCGCAGCAGTTCTCCATATCCTTTGTATTTTTCCTCGTAATGTCCGGCAAAATCTCCGCGTCGGAGAATGGTTTCTAAGTTATCCAAGATCACCAAACAACGAGAAGCTTTGAAGTGTTCCAGTAACAGAGAAATCCGCTCGTCTAAACTTTCTGGTAAAAATGGTTTGCGTTGGTGAGATAAAAATTGCAGTAAGTTGCCAATAAAATCTCTTGCTGGTGTTGTATGACGCAGCGATCGCCAAATCACGCAGTCAAAATTATCCTGTAGTTGTTGCGCCAGCTTCACCGATAAGGCAGTTTTGCCAATTCCGATCGTCCCCAGTAGCGCCACTACTCGGCAATGTTCCTCGACAATCCAATGCGATAGTTGCGTTAAATCTTCGCTACGACCGTAGAAAATAGAAACATCCGGTGCTTCACTCCAATCTTGACGCGATTGTGCGATCGCAGTTTCACCGCTCGCAGGTTCCGTTGATACATCAAAATTAAATTGCTTTTGCTCTTTTTGGTATAAAGATACGAGGATTTGTTGCAATTTGGCTAATTTTCCCGGCCCAGCGCCAGTAATGCGAAATTTTTTGTAAACTTCGCCTAATCTTTTCCGGACAGCTTCCGGTCTAATGTCCAGTTTAGTTGCGATCGCCAAAATCGATTCGCCCTCCAAAGCTAGGGACAACGCCTCTAGTTCCGTCTCCGATACGCCTTGGGAGCTTGCTATAGCTTTCAGAAAATCTAAGGGAATCAAAGTAGTACGCTCACTCTAGCCGATGATATTTTATTATATTCTTATAAGTGAGTAATTAGCTGCTGTGGAGATATTTCTCACTTTCATTTTTTGCTTTAAGGCTTCTCCCAGCCAGCAGAATCTCCTCCCGAACAAATCGGGCAGTTGGCGATCCTCCATCTTTCTTTTCATCCACCGCCACCAGACTTTACATTTCGGGCTTGACAAAAATCAGGTTTCACATTTAAATAATCACTTAAGTGAATGGAATGAGATTTGGCAACAGCCTGCACCTACTTCTCAAGGTGCAGGCCAGACACTTTCATGGAGGTAGAGGGTGGTTCGGATTCGCGAAGTTGTCCAACAAGCTTTGAAGACGGGTTATCTGACCGTGGAAGCAGAAGCGCAATTGCGGCAGTTATTAGCTTCTAAATACGACTCGGAAGATTTAAACGCTTTTATGAAGTTGCAGCAAGCAGCGATGAGGGGTTATGTGAGACAAGCTTCACGGGAATTACTTTACTCTCGGCGAGAGTGCCCTTAATTTTCCACTGTTTCCCAAGTCTAATCCTTTTGGAGCTATCGACAATGAAAAGTTTATTTATTCCTTCTGAAGTTGAAGTTTTCCCAGAACCTGTTATTGGTACGGTAGACAAGGTAATTTCACCTCAGAAACCCGGACGAGTTAGGTGTTTGGGTAGCTGTTGGCCTGCTCAATTATATCAAGTGAATTGCCAAGCAACTATTCTGCCAGAAGAATCGGTGAATATTGTTGCCATTCAAGGAATTACTTTGCTTGTCGTCCCTTTAATTTCTCATTGCTCTAGTTGAACTGGCGCACTGAAGATGAGGATAAGGATAAATAAGATAATGTCTGCGATCGCGTTGCTCTGAGTTTAGACAAAGTTATTAGTCGAATCTTCAACTTTTCCCTCCCTACGCTGGGGCGGCAAAGGTCGATCGCTCCTACTCAACAACCTCTCATAAGCCTGCTGGTAGTGATACTCATCTATCCAAGCATGATAAGTCTGAATGTGAATCGCCACCGAATGACCCATCTGCTTGGCCGCCAGCGACACCTCCAATCCGTACTGGATACTTCTTGCCGCCCAAGCATGGCGAAGATCATAAGGTTTAAACTCCATACCCTGCCGTCGAAAATATTGACATACCCTATGTCCCAACTCCTTATTACTTGCAGCGTTGACGTTGGGTACTGCCACATCCATCAGCGACCATTCTTGGACCCATTCCGGATGCAGCGGCCAAACTTTTCTTTCTCCAGTTTTTCCCTCCAACACCTTCACCACCCCCGACCCTTTCTGAAAATCTACCAAATCCAAATGAAACACCTCATGCGGTCGCAGCCCATAAGTCGCTATCATCCCGAAACACCACTGCCACGCCCTTTTTGAGAGCTTCTCGTACCAAAATAATATCGCTTCATCGCTTGGTAAATTTCGTTTCTGCACTTTTGTGGGAGAATAATCCCCACTAAACCTTTTGGCATCGAACTTAAAATCGGCGAATTCTACCAACTTATCCAACGCCATACACACCTTCTGCCGCATTCGAGTAGAAGGCGGCACAGACACGATCGCATTCATCAATATTTCTTTGGATAAATAAGAAGAAAGCGGTAATTTACTATACACCTCCACATAATTTGTTTTCCACGTTGAAATTGACTGTGGATTTTTAGCGCGACCGATAAAATAATCTTTCTCTAATTCGCTCACCCATTCTCCAATCGTCTTATTTTCTCGTCCGACCCCGGTATGACGTAAATAAGGCCACCAAGAAAACTCCCCTACGGAAAGAAGCCCTCCTACTTTGCGGGCTTCTTTTTCTGCCGTCCTCATCCCAGCCGATGTCGCTTCAATCCCCAAAGCAATTTCCTGCTGATGCGGTTTATCTTTATCACTACCCGGACGCGGCGGCAAAGTTCCTCGTAAATACAACCGATTGCCTTTTTGGATAATCGTTACTCCAATTTGGCCAGCCTTCAATCTTTGATTGACTGCACTTAATTGATTTGACGGAGAAGGAGAACTCATTTGACATTTTTTGTTCATTCTAGTATAATTACCAACAAATATTTCCTATCGCAGCCAACCCTACTAGCGATCGCGAGTTAAAGATATAGAATCGGGAGAGGGAGTTGGCTTAAGTAATCGTGTCAAAAAAACCATCTGTTGGGCTACGCTGGGGCGGAATACCTACTGATGGGGGTGGGGACTGGAAAAAGCGTAATTATAGAGTGCCTGCCATACATATTGGGCCAGCAGATGACAGGACGACAGGCGATCGTATGCGTGGATAACTGTACCCTACGCGATACGCGCTATCGCGCACGCTACGCGAACGCATCATGCAAGACTTTCCTACTTTACCTGTTACCCACGTACCGATTTATCAATCTTGGCCACTTTACAACCTGGATATTTTACCACCTGGCGTACCGCCACCATCTCTAGCAGAACTGAAAGCAGAGCAATGGCGCAGTTATGCTTTTAATTTGGATAGAGTCGATCTTGTGGTAGTTAACCGCCAATTTTTAGTCAATCTGCTCGATCGCGGCGAGATAAATCCAGCGAATGTAGGATTATTAATAATTGACGAAGCGCACCATGCTAGCGCGGCTTCCTATACCAAGATTATCAATTACTTTAATTCCAGTTTGTTAGTATTTTTAACAGGCTCTCGGTTTCGTTCCGATAGCAAACCGATTCCGCATATTCAGTATACGACTATAGAAGATACATCGGAAACTGGACAAATAATAACACGGTAAGTAGTCGGACAAAAGTAATCGACACTGTATGAACTTTTGTTAAGGCACTTGCAGGAGTGCGATCGCTACCCA
>NZ_JACJUP010000543.1:0-4393 GCF_014748295.1 Planktothrix sp. FACHB-1355
ATTTGTAAATTTCTTTAGCAATAAAATTGTCGATATATATTTTATCAAAACTGCGGACACAGGAGGCGATCGCTCTTACTTAATTAATTACGCTAATGATAAAGATTTCGCAAAAATTCACTTTAAAGAATTGAGTGAAGGAAGTACACTTCAATACAGTCCGACTGTTGGTTGGAGTAGAATTCCCGTTGAATACAAAACATTTCATGTCGATGCTAATGGATATCGTATAGATCCCACACCTGTTGATTATAAGCCTAATAGTAAGTCTTTTTACTTTTTTGGCGGCTCGACTATGTGGGGTTATGGTGTGCGGGACAATGAAACTATTCCGGCTTTGTTCAGTTCAATTTCAGGCATACCTTCTTACAACAGAGGTGAGATTGGCTATACGAGCCGTCAATTACTCGATCAATTTATTAATGTTTTAGTTACCGGAGATAAAATTGATGCGGCGGTATTTTATGATGGGGTAAATGATATATATGTCTCTTGCGATTCCCATTTTAAAATTGGTGACAATTTAAAGACAAATAGCATAAGATCGGCAGCAATACTTGCTAAAAGAACTGATGTTTTAGTATTAAATTTAATCAATCGGATTTTTTTTGATGGCACCAGAAAATTAGCCGGGGAAATTCTCCGTCCTCTATCCGATCCTAAAATTGAGTCAGGCAAAACAAAATCCACTGATGGCTACTATGTGTGCGATAACTTACCAGAACGCGCTCAAAAAGTTGCAGAAAGACTTATAAAAGATTGGGAAATAGCACATGATATAGCCGAAGCAGAAGGCGTAAAATTTATAGCGGTATTGCAGCCAGTTGCTTCTATTGGTAACCCAAAGTTAGACCATCTAAAGTTCCCAGAACTAGATCGAGAATTACTATTACAGTACAAATTCGTATATCCGCTGATTAAAGATATTATTCAAGATCGCGGTTACGATTGGATACTAGATTATACAGATATTTTTTCACGTAACGAGTACATCTATACTGACTTTGCTCATGTTTCTAAAAACGGTAATTTAATAGTTGCAAAACAACTATACAATGATATTTTGAAACTCCCCGCCGGAGAGTGGGGGAGTGGGGTAGCGGGGGAGCGGGAAAACGAGATAGTGGAAAGAAATTCCTAATTTTGACTAGCAATTTTAGATTCATGCCCCGCCCCTTGTGGACAGAACAAATCTAAAATCTCCAAGCTGCGTCAGAAAGTGGGCGCAGTCAATCCAAAATCGCAAATCTAAAATCCAAAATCGTTTGACTTTTGACTTTATTGTTTGACAGCAACTACCAGAGTTAAATCTGAACCAAGGTCAGACACTTCGATTCCAGTAAAGCCGACAGAGTGCAGCCAACGCGAGTAATCCGCAGCGGTATGCGCGTTGCCTTCCTCTTTGTGGAGCAAGGTTCCGAGCGCAAAGATGAGAGGTGTCATCGGACCAGTGCGATCGTGATTTGGCATCCAGTCAGTGACAGCAATTCGTCCTCCAAACTTGAGAGCAACCCAGATTCTGCGGAAAAGATCTTGTGCCTCCCGCTCACCCAAATCGTGGATATAGCGTGCGATAATCGCTAAGTCGTAGACGTTCTGTCCGAATTGCATCTCTCTCTGGTCACCCGGCAGAAAATCATACTGGTTCTCGACGCCATCCTGTTTGAGAAACTCGCGTGCAATCTCAAGAACAGGTGGCAAGTCCATTGCGGTGACACTGGTGTCCCGACCCGTTGCTTGGGCAACAGCGATCGACCAAACCGCAGAGCCACAAGCCACATCAATCACACGCAGCCCCGGCTGTAAAACACCTTGGTTCAACAAAACCTGCGCGGCGCGACGCGCAGGCTCACGGTTAACAAAGTGTAGCAAAGGAATATAAGCGCGGAAAAACTTCTGAGCTATCCCTGTCTGTACACCATCAGCTTGTCTGACAGGCTTTCCAGTGCGAACGACTTCCAGCAGATGACTCCAACTCTCCCACATCCACTCTTCCTCGAGCAAAAGACCCATATAGTTAACTTTGTCTCGAACCAGGAATTCTGAGGAAATTGGTGTAAGACCGTACTCTTCACCCGACTTTGTAAGATACTGGAGACCGACGAGTGCATCCAGTAACATACGGACACCGCGATCGGAAGCTTCTGCGGCGCGTGCGATCTCTGTGACAGTTCTCTTGCCATCGGCAATATGAGTGAAAACTGCAAGTTGTACCCCAACACAGAGTGCCCGCGACGCAGCTATAAACAAACCCATCTTTTCGATCGGAGGGAACTCATTTTCAGTCGAAATCAAATCCGGCTCAATCATCTCTTTCTTCATGTTATATATAGCTCAAAATCCTGACTAAAATCCGCCAGCCGATAAAGTAATGTCCTGCATCGTAATCCCAAACGCTTCGTCACGGCACAAAAACAGAGCCAGTGCCGCAATTTCTTCAGGTTGTATAACTCTCTTTTGGGGATTGTTCTGTTTGAACTCCTCAATATATTCAGCCAAACTTCGACCTTGGTTTTTTGCCACTTCTGCTAAAAAAGTCTTGCTACCCGGAGTTTCTACAAAGCCAGGACTAATAGTATTGCAAGATACCCCATGAGCCGCTCCCTCCCTCGCTACGCAGCGGCTTAGCCCCACCACTGCGGCTTTAGAAGCACAATAAGCAACATAACTAGAATCGGCTACACTAGATATAGAAGCAATATTAATAATTCGACCCCATCGGCGCTCAATCATCCCAGGTAAGCAAACTTTGATAGTACGATAGACACCGTTGAGGTTAACTTCCATAGTTTCTTGCCAAAGTTCGTCAGAATGGTTGCACATTGTCTGCGACACAATAGTTCCGGCAGAATTAACGAGAATATCTACTTTGCCAAAAGTTTTTACCACCGAGTCGTAAAAAGCTTGTACGGAGTCGGTGGAAGAGACATCCAAATTCACTGCCAGAGCTTTAACTCCCTTTGCCTCAATTTCAGCTTTGCACGAACTTGTGGCAGCAGAACGGGAACCTACAGCTACATCAGCTCCCGCTTCAGCTATAGCTATAGCTATAGCTCTGCCTATACCGGAAGTTCCTCCCGTTACAATAGCCACACGCTCTTTCAAGAATTTTTCTGGTTTCATCACTCTTGTTCTGAGAAATAATCGGTTTGATTATACATAAGAAGGATTGTGAGCTTTGAGCTAAGAGCTTCTAAATCCCCACCCCAGAAATTTAAGTTTTTAACCCTCCTTTTTGCCAATCATAATAAAAAATCCTCCTTCCTTGCTATTTGTAAAAATCATTGATGATTCTACTAAAAAACGTTCCAAAGCATTTCCAGGCGACTGGGCAACAAATAGCTTTTCATCAGGACTAAATTTTTTACCTAGCCCAGATTTAGGAATACTATTAACAAATGAAAAACCATTTTCTGCAAACCAAACCATCACTTCACCGATCGTATGCTTATACTCATTAGGATTTTTATACTGATCCATGAACCATGTATGTCGCTTACGTTCGTTGAGATTTACATCTACTATTCTTGGATCTAGGAACTTGAATTTATCGCCTGTTAAGTTGAAAATTAAGCGTCGCACATCTGTCCAGATTCTTCCATACTTGTGGTAAAGCCCTATAATAATGTATCCTCCTGGTTTTACCAGCTTAGCAATGGATGAGAATGCCAATTTGGGATTATGTGTGTGGTGCAACACACCATTAGAAATGACTACATGAAAACTTTCAGGCTTAAAGATAGGCTGAAAAATATTCATTTGGAGAAAATTAACTCTTTGTAATTCGTATTTCTCTTTGAAAGCCTGACCTAGTTTTAATGAATTAAGGCACATATCAACGCCAAACACAGTGCGATTAGCTATGGACAGGAAAATACTTAACTGCCCGGTACCGCATCCACATTCTAATACCTTAATTCCAAAAGGCAATTGTTCATCTAATACCTTAGCAAATATACCTTCTTTGGCTTTTTGCATTAAACTGCCCACACTATCTAAATCATTATAGTTAGGAAAGGGATTTTCTTCATAAAATGCCTTCACGAGGTTAGTAATGTTTCCTGATGGGGCGTCAATATCTTCAGGCCAAAACAACAGAGGAATCTTGTTGTTAATTTCGTATTGTTGTTGGCAGTTTTGACAGCAGATGACATCATTATTAAAATCCAGTGATTCATTTTTGCATCTGGGACAAATCAGTTCGGTTATTTGGCTTTGAAGATATTTCATGTGTCGGCAACTTTTGATTTTTTTATTGGGTATATCCTGTTGTTCTAATCAAGTAAAAACTCTTTTTTTCAAGAATCATCTAACTTCAAAGGAGTTTCCTAATTTTGTCAAAATTTAAGTAAACTCCATACTCAAAGTTACATTGCCGATGGCAATTTAGGAT
>NZ_JACJUP010000544.1:0-4431 GCF_014748295.1 Planktothrix sp. FACHB-1355
GAATCCTCAAGTAATTATAGAAGTTTTATCGAAATCGACGAAAGGGTACGATCGAGGCGATAAATTTAGATTTTATAGAACTATTCCGAGTTTCCAAGAATATATTTTGCTCGACCAAAATCAGATGTTTATGGAACAGTTCTCTAAGCAAGCAAATAAGCGATGGTCTTATAGCGTTTACGACGAAGAATATACAGCATTAGTTTTTAGTTCTTTCCAGGTGGAAGTATCTCTGGCAGATATTTATGATAAGGTTGATTTTGAGGCTGAGGAACCTGAAGAAGAGGTTGAAGATTTAAAAGAAGATGTAGGGGAATGATATCTAATAAAGATTGCCTTTGTAAAAAAGAAAATATTGCCGGAATGTTTGAGATTTTAGAAAAAATAAGAACTAAACCAGGAATGTACAATCATTTAGGATTTTAGCAATCAGCGATCGCACAATCCAATTCTATTCCTTTTCCCACTCACTAGCTTTCCCAGGATAGAAGGAATCTTCTAAAATTTGAGATAAACTATAAGGACATTCTACTGGAAAAGTACGCCGAGATAATTCTGTTTCCTTCACAGCTAATTCAACACTTTTAATATAAGCTTTCTGTAGTGCTTCTTCCAAATAAGACTTTAAACTGGGATTAACCTCTAGTAATTCAGCAACATCCAGACGTTGAATGCGAATTGTTGCTAACCAACTCCGACTGCGACGTTCGGATTGATATTCCCATTTTAGCAAATGTCCGATTAGCAAGCTCAAACGATTTCGCAGTTCTTGGCGTTGCTGTTTTCCCAAAGATTCGATTTCCTCAATTAAGTTTAGCAGGTCAATTTGACTCCATTGTTGGTTGCGGAGTAAAGAGGCTTGTTCCTGCGTCCATGCGTAGAAGTCTTTTTCGTAAAGGCTTGGTGTAGGTATTGTTGTTTCTGGGTTCGTTTTCGGGAGGTACATCCAGATTTTCTATGTTAAAGATTAGTTTGATTTTAGCGAACTTTGGGGAAAATGTTTAAGCTAAATGTCTTACGAAAAAAACTGTTCGTAATCATCGTGGCTACCAATCCAAAACCAGGTAACTGTATCATTATCCAAAATTCCAACAGCGCGATAACTCCGTGTTATTCTCACAGACCAGATATCTTCTTCATAGTTAATACATTTAAAATGTAAGGATGGATGAAAGGGATTTTCTGACCACAAGCGATAAGCTTTTTTAGCTCTTTGTTTAATCTCCTTATCGAGAGAATTGTAAGCTGTCCAAAAAGAAGGAAGAGTTGCGGACTTCATAACTGGTCATAATCTAATAAGTTTGCCTTTCCTTCTGCAATTTCTTGCTTTGCACGCCGCGCCGCATTTATTAGTTGTTGTTGTGTTTTCTGAAAAGATTTATCCCATTTCATTTCATCTTCCAAATCGGCGATATATTCTCGCAAATGTTCGGCTACTTTCTCTTGCAAAGTTTCCGGTAAAGACTCCATCATGGCTATGACAGTAGTAATTGCTGGAGATGACATAAGTATAATCCTCTAATAGCAAGTAAGGTGTACTTACGATTTAAGTCGATCGTTTAGGAAGAGTACAATCGCACTTTTTTCCCTCAAAGTGAAATCGCCTATCTTTCTTAATTGCAACCTATGTCGTTACGTTATTATTATTTACAACTCATTAAACTCGCAGTTCCAAAAAGAAGTTATTCAAATTTCTTCTTCTTGTTAGTTTTGGTTTTTTACCAGAAAGGGCATCACTTGTGGATGCCCCTACGATTATAACAGACTACGCACCAACTGCTTCTTTCGCGGCGTACATCACTTCAACGGTAATTTGCGCGATGTTCCTTTCGCGGGCAAATTTTTCGGTATTCCGTTTTACTTTACCGCGCACAAAACCGGGAACTTTGTTCAATTCTGCTTGTGCTTCCTTTGTCCAGCCGAGATCGGAATCGGCAGAAATTCCTTTGGTAATTACTTCTTTGGTATCGTGTCCGCCGAAGATTTCCAAGAGGTGATCTTCCATTCCCAAAGTGAAGGAATTGTAGATCAAATCGACTATTTGGTTTGTACCTTCGTATCCGCAGAATGGTTTGTATCCGATCGGGAAGTTTTGAATGTGAATTGGTGAGGCAATAACGCCGCAGGGAATATCCAATCTTTTTCCGACGTGGCGTTCCATTTGCGTACCGAAAATGGCAGAGGGTTCCACTCGTGCGATCGCATCTCCAATTGCACCATTATCATCGCTGATAATCACTTCATCGCAATACTCGCTGACCTGTTCGCGGAACCAATCGGCGTCGTATTTGCAATAAGTTCCCGCCCAAACTACGTGAATTCCCATTTCGCGTGCCAGAATTTTAGTTAGAGCTGCGGCGTGAGTGTTATCGCCAAACACAACAGCTTTTTTACCTGTTAAGTTTTGACAGTCAATGGAACGGGAAAACCAAGCGGCTTGGGAAACGTGCAATGTTTGCTCGTTGATGAAATCTTCGTAATCGACATCCGCGCCTTGTTCGTTAATTACTTGTTGAATTTTGCGAATGCAACGCGCAGTTTCTACCACACCCATCGGCGTGATATCAACATAAGGTGTGCCGAATTCTTCTTGCAGATATTTAGCTGTCATTAACCCGATTTCCCGATAAGGAACAAGGTTAAACCACGCTTTCGGCAAGTTCTTCAAGTTGTTAACGGAAGCGCCTTCGGGTATGATTTGGTTAACTTCAATTCCCAAGTCAGCCATCAACCGTTTCAGTTCGATGCAGTCGTGTTGGTTGTGGAAACCAAGGGTAGTAATACCGATGATGTTAACTGAAGGTTTTTCAGTTTTTCCTTCTGCAAGGTTGCCTTGTTTGCGTGCTTTTTCAATATAGTATTGGACGATTTGATGTAAAGTGCGATCGGCTGCTTGCAGTTCGTTCACCCGATAGTGATTTACATCCGCCAACATCACATCGCCTTTGGCATCCAGTTGAGCCCGATCGACAAAGTTTTGTAAATCTTCTTGTAGAATACTTGACGTGCAGGTCGGAGTCAGCACGATCAAATCGGGATGCTCTTCCTTATCCTTGCGCGTGATATTATCCACCACCCTTTCTTGCGATCCGCGTGCGAGAACGTGACGATCTACAATACTGGCTGTGACTGGGGTGAAATTCCTCTCCCGCTCTAACATCGATCGCATCACGTTAAAATAATCATCGCCCAATGGTGCGTGCATAATCGCGTGGACATTTTTGAAAGAACTGGCGATGCGAAGAGTGCCAATGTGGGCTGGGCCTGCATACATCCAGTAAGCCAATTTCATACTGTTCTCCCTTGCGCTGAAATAAAATATGTCCGATGGAAATAGCTGGACAATTAGTGCTTGATTTTCAAATCGTCTCTGATTTTCTCATCAGATGAATGCTCTCTGTGCAGTCACTAATGAGTATTTTAATCAACCGTCAACCGCTGAAACGCGCTTGCTGGTAGGAATTTAGCTTAAGACTAAAACAATTTATCTGTTGTTTAAGTGCAATAAATCTTAATTGTTACAGAGCAAATAGAGTAGATACATAATTTGAGCGAAAAGTCAATAAATTCAGGAATGTTCCCTGGATATTGGGTTTGCCAGAGAAATCGCGATCGCGCTTTGTCAGCTTTTCGAGAGAGCGATCGCCTGTAGTTATTGCTATCATGATCTAATCGTCTGGCAACTTGCCAAGTCTAAAGGTGCAGTTGTTAACAATTCAGGTTTCGATTATGAACGCTAAATTGTTTGCGCTTATAGGGACTACCGCCGTACTGCTTACGTTTACGGTTGCGGTCGCTTCAACTGAGGCTATACCAGTATCTACTTCTTCCGATTCGTCGATACTTTTGGCTCAAGCCAGAAGGTCTCCGCTGAATCTCACTCCTGAGCAACAAGCACAAATGCGACAAATTCGCCAATCGACTCGCACTCAAATTGAAAATATTCTCACACCAGAGCAGAGAAATCAATGGAATGCGGCGATGGAACAGATGAGAACGAACAGAGGGCAGCGAGGGCAACGCGGTCAAAGCGGTCAAGGCGATCGAGGCAGTCAGCTCGGTCAAATGTTGTCTGCGTTGAACCTCACTCCCGAACAAAAAGCACAAATCCAACGAATTAGTCAAGAATCAAAGCAAAAAATGGATGCTATTCTGACTCCAGAGCAACGGCAACAAATGCAACAGATGCGTCAAAATCGCCGTCAGTATCAATAAGAATAGAGAAAAAATCAAGTGGGAGTCGGTTTAGGAGAGAGATGGGAAACATATGTCCAATTTTCTAAACCGACTCGACAATTTAGCGCTGAAAAATTCAATATTTTTACCTATTGCTATTAATTGATTTTTTGTGCTAAGATGTCAATACGATAATGGGAATCTGTGCGCTCATATAACCTCGTAACTATATAGCTATATAAAGCTAAATTAAGA
>NZ_JACJUP010000545.1:0-4419 GCF_014748295.1 Planktothrix sp. FACHB-1355
ACGACGCTCTTCCGATCTCCTGGAAATCAATTTCCGGCGTCATAGCTGAAGTCCACGCTCAGTGGACTGAAATTTGTGCTTTTAGTCCTCTTGAGAGGACTTTCGCTATCAGCCTGGGGTTTGAACCCCAGGCGGGCTAAATAATTGACCGACATTTTAATATTTTCAAAACTTGGCGTCCTCTGCGTCTTGGCGGTTCAATTCAAAATCGCATCTACTAACAAATCGCCGCCAAACCTCACCACATCGGTACAAGGTAAACCCGTTTCTTTCTTAACTTGTTCGATCGCATCCTTCGCCGCCACATCATCTAAATGTCCGGTATTGAGTGCGATCGCAATCACTTTCACTTCCCCAAACGCACCCCCAGCACTACCAACCATCTCATACAATTTAATCGCTTCCGACAAAGGCGGAATTACAACATGAGGAAGATTGCGAATGTGAGTTTGTCCGGCGCGATGTACTAATATTAAATGTGTTGGTTGGGAACCGCGCAAAAGTGGTAATGTAGCTGTGGAACCTGGATGCAATAACGAACCTTGTCCTTCTATATATAGGATGTCGAAATCTTCTCCAAATCGCATCACCAATTGTTCGACTGCACCCGCTGCAAAATCTACCCGCACTGCATCTAGCGGTATACCATCACCGGATATCATAATACCCGCTTGTCCGGTGGCGAGAAATTTCGATCGCATTCCCCGTCGCAAGGAAGCGTGATGTAATTCCAGACAAGTTGACATTTTCCCGACTGCCATATCCGTACCGACTGCTAAGACGCGGCGACAGGAAAGCGATCGCGCTTTTGCAGTCCCAACTCTCAATCCAGCCGGTTCCTGGCGCACATCCCAAATCCATTCATTTTCTTTCACTAATCCCTGTATTTCTGGATGCGTCGCCAGTCGCGTGTGCAATCCATTGATGACTGATAATCCAGATGCTACTGCTTGTTTGATTTCCTCAAACCAGATATCTGGCAATATTCCACCTGAAGGCGCTATGCCGATCGCCAATACTTCGGGATGATAAGAAAGTGCTTCTTCTACAGAAGCAACGATCGGTACTTCGCGATTAATTCCTGTCAGTTTTGGCAATGATTCCCCAGCGCATTGCTTATCTATTACTGCTACTATTGGCGCTTCGCTGTAGCGTAACAAGGTTAGTCCGGTTTTTCCGTGAATGCCGCGAATTCCTTCGTGTAGCAAGATGGCTAGTTTTTGGTCGGGTTTGAGCATATATAGCTAGGGACTAGGGGCTAGGGACTAGGGGCTAGGGAAGATCTAAGAGGGAAAAGGTTACTCCGTAAGGGATTATGAACCAGAGGTAAGAGTTGGAGTTGTCTTAACCGACGAGAGCGGTTGCTATATAATGCAGATTTTTTTTACCGCAGATGAACGCAGATGAACGCAGATGTAATTGTAGATTTTTCGTTGGGGGAATGAATCACTGGGGATGGAGTTGAAGGGGATAGTTTCTTTGTTTATTAGTTTACTGGTTAGTTTCTCTTTTGTACATTTGGTTAGCTCGTTTATATTAAATTAGCTTATCCTTGATGGCGTTCTGTTTGAATATTTAAATCAAAAGCCCTTTTTTACCCCAAAAATAACTGAAAATCTTTTGCAACTATTGACGTAAATGCGTCGTTTGCGGTATCTTGACAGAAATGATAATCGGGGGAAGTATATCTAAATTGCTAAATGCTGTCTTACCCCAGTCTGAAAGCCTTATGTTTTCGTGTGTCTTATTTTTACTAGCTCGCTAAAATTGGCAATTTCTCGTTTGACGATGACTGGGTTTTTTGGTGTCCTCACGACCCACTTGGCGATCGCACTTGACAAATTTACTTTTTTATGTTATGGGGGCAGCTTTGCTTGCGATCGGGTGTTTTATCTCATCAATCCAAAATCCAAAATCCAAAAACTAAAATCGATTGATTCCCAAACCGGGTAGGTCGTTGGGTCGCAGGCAGCCATTTTCAATGATAGCACCTGTGAACGGATCGTCGATCAAATTGAGATGACTGTCCAAATCCAGGTAATCGGCGAGGGGGGAGAGATGGGAAAGGGCGGTATTTGCCAGGGAGCTATCGGAATAGCAACCGAACATCACCTGCAAATGATGCGATCGCGCTGTGTGGATCGTGCGGATTGCTTCAGACAAACCGCCAGATTTCATCAATTTAATATTGATGCCATCGACGCGATCGGCCAATTTGGGAATATCGCGACTGGTAAAGCAGCTTTCATCCACAAAAATGGGTAGAGGCGATTTCTGTTTGAGTGGTAACAAACTTTCCTCCTGTCCCGGTGGCAGAGGTTGTTCCACATAAACCACACCATGTTCCGCCAACCATTCGCACATTTTTACCGCATCGGACAAACTCCAACCGCCATTGGCATCGACGCTGATTTTAGCAGATGGTGCTGCTTGTCTGACAGCCGCGAACATAGCGCGATCGCTTTCAATTCCTTCGGGATTTCCCAATTTCACTTTTAGCACTTTCGCATCTATATAATTAACCCAATCGCGCACGCGCCCAACCGCAGCTTCGGGGGTATTGATGCCGACGGTGACAGAGGTGGGAACAATACGATCGCGATTTAATCCCCACATTTTCCACAAAGGCAAACCCGCCTTTTTCCCCAACCAATCGTGCAACGCCACATCCAAAGCCGCACGCGCCGCCGAGGGAAGTTGGGATGCGATCGAAAATTGTTCTATTTCTTGTCTATCGAAAGGACTGAATTTTTCTAGTGCTGGTGCGACTGACTGCAATGCCGCTAAAATTGACTCGGTTGTTTGACGTTGTTCTCCAATCGCAAAAGGCGAAGCTTCTCCCCAACCCACAATACCATCTGACTCTATTTCCACCCACACATTTGTCGTCTGAGCAGTAGTACCGCGACTGATAGTTAAGGGAAAGCGTTTGTTGACAGTAAATGTTTGAATGCGAATCTGCATATCGATTTGGGATTTGGGATTTGGGATTGGTTTCGCCTGAAAATGATGCAGCTTGACATTAGGAAGAATTTTTTGATGATTAGCCTTCAAATGAGAGGCTTGAAACCCCTTATTTTCGGTCAGTCGGGATCTTCCGGGTGTTGTTTAACGGCATTCTCTATATATAATAGATAGGCGTTGAGTTGTACTGACAGTTCATCGATAATTTCTTTGAGTTTATCGATATCCTCGATTGTCAAGAGAGAACGTTTGTAGGCTTGTCTCAAGCAATGTCTTGTTTCGTCGAGACAATCTTTCCCTATCCTGACAAAATCGCGATTGTCTTTGTAGTCGTGCGCTGTACCTTTAGCGATATTGGCACCGATGCTGTCCGCAGCAATAATAATTTGTCTGCCCAGCGTATTTTTCTCAAATTCATCCCATTTCGTCACAATTTGCCAAATCTCATTCCCCAGCTTTTCAGCGAGTCGGTAAACTTGTAATTTCTCGAAATCTGGTTTTGCCATATTTGTTTGACTTTTGACTGAGTGACTTTTCTAATCCTCATTCCCCTTGGCCGGAAAATTAAACTTCAATTCCTTTAAATTATTGAGACCGGTAGCCGAAGTGAGGTCGTACTGTAAAGGAGTGATTGTAATGTAATTATCGCGAATTGCCTTAACATCTGTAGGAATATCGAAAGGCAGATGAGGCTGAGTTTTAGGTTCCAATTCCTCCTGTAACTCTCCTGTCAACCAGTAATAAGTTTTGCCGCGAGGATCGACTCGTTTTTCAAACACATCGAAATAACGACGCACACCTTGACGGGTGATGGTAACACCTGCGATCGCATCCCACTTAACTGGCGGTACATTCACATTCAGCAACATCAACTGCGGTAAAGGTTGCTGCGCTAATTGTTCCAACAGCAGACAAGCAAACTGAGCCGCCGGTGCAAAATCTCGACAAGCGAAACTGGTAAGACTGATGGCGATACCGGGAATACCTTCAATCACACCTTCCATCGCCGCCGAAACCGTACCCGAATACAAGATATCCGTGCCTAAATTCGAGCCTTGGTTGATCCCGGAAATGACATAATCGGGGGGGCTATCCAGCAATGCCCACAATCCGAGTTTCACGCAGTCGGAAGGAGTACCCGAACAAGCCCAAGCCTTGATGGAAGGATGGAAAGTCGATTGTACCACTTCAGCGCGGATGGGGTCGTGCAGAGTCAAACCGTGTCCGGTAGCCGATCGCTCTCGATCCGGACAAACCACGCTGACATCGTGACCCGCCTCTGCCAAAGCATTGGCTAAAGTGCGGATACCCAACGCAAAAATACCGTCATCGTTACTTATAAGCAATTTCATCTATTCACAATTCCGGATTATCTCCCCATTCCGATTGTCAGAGATTATTGGTAACCGATCAAGGAGAATGGCAGAATAGGGGAGCAAGAAAATTAATCCTTTC
>NZ_JACJUP010000546.1:0-4344 GCF_014748295.1 Planktothrix sp. FACHB-1355
TCTACAGCGAGATAAAAAGATGAAAAATCTGATCAAGCTAGCAGAAGATGGGTTTGTATTTTTAACAATCTTAGCGGCGACAAACGCTTTTGAACCTATAGAACCCTGGGGTAGCTTATTAAGAAGAGTTTGGTATTTAATCAATCCTTTCACGCTTTTGATCGTGATATTGCGGTGGAAACAAATTCTTCGCGTGGCGGCGAAAGACAAATTTATCCTAACCCTAGTGGGAATTGCCATTATCTCAGCTTTGTGGTCTGAACTACCTGGGGAAACAGTATATGAAAGTTACGAATTGGTATGTACTACCCTATTTGCTTATTACCTAGCTTACCGTTGTAAAAACTTACGAGGGTTGCTAAAAATGTTGGCTTTACCCTTGGGCTTCGCAGCTTTGACCAGCTTATTTTATGCTGTAGCCATGCCTTCTGTCGGGGTAATGCAAGCCAATCAAGCTGGCGGAAACCATACGGGATCTTGGAAAGGAGTCTTCGTACAAAAAAACATTATGGCTAGGGCCATGAGCGTCGCCGTAATAGTTTTTTTATGTCACGATCGAACTAACCGCAAGTACAGCCAAATCTGCTGGTTTGTGTTTGCCATTTCAGTCATCTTGGTAAAGTTTTCCAGATCTGGAACAGGTTTTATTACTATCATCGCCTTAATCGGTTTGTTTCCCCTCTACAAAGCTTTACGATGGAACTTTGTCCTGATCCTACCTATCTGCCTGATGGGGTTATTATTAGGGGGATCTTCCACCGTATGGCTGGTAGATAATGCCGCAGAAGCAGCTGCTTCCATAGGCAAAGACCTAACATTTAGCGGCAGGGATAAATTGTGGGAAGCTGTATTTGATAAAATCTGGGAGCGTCCTTTGTTGGGGTGGGGATACGGCGCTTTCTGGAGTTGGGAAAGTGGAGGCGCTCACGTATGGCGATCGCTCGGTTGGGACCCACCCCACGCCCATAATGGAGTAGTACAAGTTTGGGCAATTTTAGGCTTATTAGGTCTATCGATATTTTTAATGGGATATATCAGCACCTACATCCGAGCGCTAAATTGGGCGCGATTGACCAAAACACCATCTGGTATTTGGGCGTTGGAATACCTGACATTTATGTTTATATTCAACGTCAGTCAAGACTTAACTCCCGAAGGAAAGAGTATATTTTGGATTATTTATGTCGCCACCAGTGTATTAATTGGTATCCCATCCAATGAAGAAAGCGAAATCGATCCCAAACAATCAAACAAGAAAACTTTATCCGAGCGAAAAGTTCCCGATCGGTTTAACAAAAGGTATTTGAAAAATTAATTGACTGAATTAGTAAAGTTAGACTTTTTTTCTAACTTCCAAAGATGATCTTGGAACTTGCCTAACTCTTGCATTGGCTTACTCTGATAACTTTGTTCCTTATCCAGTTCCATTCGCAGTTCGTCAGAAGGCTTATATAAAAAAACATCGCTAAAACCTTGGGAAATTTGAGGTACGTTTGGTTTAACTAGCAACTGAAGCCGGACTTTTGGATCGAGCAGATAGCTGAGAGCAAAAATCGGCTCTGGATTCGTATCGCTGACTAAAAGTGGATGATTAGCTTGGTTGATAATACGAGCTATTGCAGGAAGTTCAGAGGCATCCTTATTCCACCAAACTTGTGCTTGCGAACTAATTGCACAAGATAAAACACCAGCAGAAAAAATAGCGATCGTCACTATCTGCCACAGCTTTTGCTGCCAAACTTTAAGAGGCACAAAAGTTATTTTTGAAGCTAAAAGGAATGCAACAGCTAGCTGAATACTCAAATAACAGGGAAGTAAATAGCGGGCAATTCCCGAACGGCGTCCCCCCAAAATTAAATCTGGTAATACCAGGGGAATAGCACAGACTATTATTAATGCCAAAATAAATAACTTTTCTCGTTTAGATCCCCGGCTATATAGAAATAAAATCGCATATCCGATCGTAATTAACAAAATTAAGATGAATGGAATCAAGGGAATTATACGGCTCAAAGAATCGTCTGAACCAATACCAACATCAAAAAAAATGCGGCTTAGATTACCAAGCCACATATTAAACAAAGAAAACAGGCTAACTTCCCTCGATGTCCACCTAGTTCTTTTATTAAATTCAGAAAAATTGCTAATAACAAATAAAATCCAGGGCGTGAAAGCTATGTAACCTACAATTAATGCCACTAGATAAGCAGTAAACTTTTTAGTAAATCGGCAACCTTCTACAAAAAATACATATATTCCTTGTCCAATGTTCACCAATCCCGACAACAGAAATGTATAGAGTCCTAGCACCACAGTTGCCGCATATATAATCCAACTAAACTTAGTTTGGATTCGCATCGCTCGCAGCAGAGCCGCACTAGATAGTAAAATAGTTACCGTCCACAAACTATAGGGTCGCGCTTCCTGCGCGTACAGCACTTGAAAGGGCGAAATAGCTATTACTCCAACTGCCATCCAAGCAACTAACGGTAACTCAAATAATTCTCGACATAGCCAATAAATACAAGGAAAAGCAAACAAACTCAAAATTGCAGACAAACTGCGAATTATCGCCACCGAATCACCAAACCATTGTACCCAAAATCTGGCCATCAAAAAGTAGAGCGGCGGCAGATGTGGTTCTTCCGTTGCCAATCCTTTGATAGTGTCGATCGGACTTTTTTCAGAATTAATATGTTGAAATTTGTTTAAATCTTCAATCCGAATTTCTTTCCCATTAAAAACTTGCCGATTTAATTCAGCTTTAGTATATCCAGACATCCGCAATGAAGTATAAGTCTCATCTCGCCAGTAAATTTTTTTATCTATATTTATAAATCTAAAAAATATCCCCAATATAATAAGGATAATAATTAAAATTCGTAACCTATCTTGAGTTGATTTTATAGCCATCTTATGTATTTCAGCAGTTCAGAGGGCAGAATCAAATTTAGTCGATCTTCTGCCACAATTGATAGCAACCAAACTAATTCTAAATATAGCATCCAAGGTTTTTTGTCCTATTCAGTATTTATACTGAATAAGCAAGCCAGCCCTATAATAGATACATTTATACAAAATAGCTGATACAATAGCCCAAAGTAACTACTGTATCAGCCGATCTGTTATTTAATCCCAACTAGGTTAGTTAGTTAATTAAGCTTGATGAGCTTTCCGACGACGAGAGAAAGCAAGCGCTCCACCTACCAATCCCAGACCAGCCAAGGTAGCAGGCTCAGGTACGGAAGCAACTGATGAGATTTTTGCTTTCAACATAAAGTCGTTGTGATCGATGTGTTGAGCGCCGCCCGCTCCAGCTGGTGCATAATCTTCCCAGGCTAACAGCATTTCACCACCAGTTAAGTCAAATGGTGAGCTAGTTAAGTTTTGTAGTTTACTGTTTGTGCTGTAGCCTGCGTGCTGATACTTTTGGGGGCCACCAGTCCAGGCTAAATCGTTATATAGTGCATCTTGGGTCGCCGCAGCAGCAGTATAAACAGTTTTTGCTGTAGCAGCAGTTAACGTGCGGCGAGAATCTCCATTCGTAGGAATCTGGTCAAGAAACATGGTATACTGCTTTCCAGCCAGGAAGGTAAAGCTGTTTGTACAAGTTGTCACTGCTTTGCCTGCGCCACAAGTTCCCTGGAAATCTCTCGCATTAGAGTTCCCATCGGAAATTGCTACTTCTGACAGCATATCTGACTTAGTGCCAGTTGCCAGTTCCTTAATACCGAATACTTCCTTCCAACCACCATGAGATTCAAAGAAAGTAAAGTCCACAGTGGTGTCAGTTGCAAAACTAATTGGATCTCCAAAACTGAAGGCTTGTGCGGGAGCAGAAGCGACACTGAATACAGCGCTAGCAGCAGCGGCGGTAGTAAGTAGGCGTTGTTTGAGATTCATGATAACCGTCCTAAAAGTGGTGACAGGTATAACTTAGTAAAGATGATTTTGACTAAGAGGTGGCCTAGCTATTGTCCGAGTTCTATGGATCTGTTCCACAGGATACTGGTTAGATCTAGAGACACCTTCTCTTAGCTAATATAAGCTGACAGTTGGCGCTCTCCTTGACTTACCCCGACAGTTAACCCCTCGACTTATCTCGTTACAATCTATTACTAACCGACTTAGCACCCTAATGTCCAGAGATTTGACGCAGCTTTATCTACTCTTTAAAAATTTCTCTGCCTGTGTAAACGCTTGGTAGATTAAATCCGCTTGGGGATGGTAAATCATCTGTCTTCTCCGTATTTTTACTGGGATTTTGATTATTCAATAGTTAAGCAGACTCAAAGCAAGGCATTCTCCTCCTTTGGAGCGATAGGGGTTTTACGTATTACTGAC
>NZ_JACJUP010000547.1:0-4409 GCF_014748295.1 Planktothrix sp. FACHB-1355
AGTGAACAAACGAGCAATGGTGTTAGAAATAACTACATAAACAACCGCCTAGCTAAATTTTTTCTCTGGTAAAACGATACCTTTTGACTGCTAATCCATTTCTGGCTTGTCGAGATTCTATGGCTGATATCACTGCCATAGACAACTCATATTCATCTTCAAACATTTGACCAGCTAATTCATCTTCCTTAATTCTTTGCCATTCGTTTGAAGTTAATAACCTTTGATTGCCGTAAGGCGTTGATCACTAAACCCCATCGCCGTCATCGATCGTCCGGTACTGGCGTTAGACTTTGAAAGTTTTAAACAGAGGGCTAAAGCCAAACCAACTAAAGCAGCGTAAGTTTAATTTATGATGGGAGTATTAGGTCCTTTGGAAACTTATACTAATTTCCCACAATTGATAGGAGTTTCTAATTAAAGATTTTAAGAAGCCTCTATCTCAATTTCATTGAAGGGTAAAAGCAATGTTGATTGGATAAAATCTCTAGTTTCACGCTTGACATAACATGGCGATTGAAGGCAATCTAACAACAATTTATTAGCGTAGCAATATGCTCGTAACATTCCCCATTCTTGCTCGGCATCTAATTGCCAATCATAATCAATATTGCGATATTTACGATTCAAGTCTTTAAGCTTGTCACCCCAAGCACCACTATCATGCTTATACCAATGGTAATATTTATCCCAACAATCGTAAACACCTTCTGGCAATTCTTCATCTAGTTGGATAAGTTCATTCTGGAAATCTTGATTATCAGTCAATGCTATGGCTGAATATAACGCATCAGATAAGGTGTAAAAATTAGTATCGTCAATCGGATGTTTGTTATACATTTCATCAATTTCATAATCCTCATCTCTTTCATAAAGGCTAATAGATGTAAATTCCTCATTTTCAGGGTTCCTGTTAGCAATGCGATTTAACAAAGATGCTTGAGCGCGAGCATGAGCCAAATTAAAATCTAAAGCTAGATTTGGATCGTCAAGAGAAGCACGGAAATTTCCCATACCAAATCCTGAAGCACATCCTTCATAGAAGCTTAACTGAATATTGGAATCTAAAGATTGTAATAGAGCGCTCATCTCTAAAAATTCCCAAGTTGAATCGAGAGGAGAGTTTGTATTATCTAATATGCAGATACCTACAGCTAGACAAATGTAAAATGCTCTAATTGTATTAGGCTGATGAGAGCTAGATATTTGACGAGATTTTTGACTAGCCCAAGTTAACAATTCTTGAATGGTTCTATTCTGTGCGGCTAGATCGATTTGATATTTCATTGATAGCAAAAGCACATCAGCACTTCTTAGCATCTCAGTAGTTAGCAAGAAAACTTCACGCCATTGTTTATAAAAAGCGTATTTGATTAAATTATTCAGAGCCGGATCGTTAAATCCATTTGGATTAGCTTTTGATACAATCTCTTTGGCCGCGAAATACTCGTGAAATGTTAAATGAGAGAATGAATAAACTTCTCTAGCTCGTTCTACTAATAACCCATGCTGCGCCTCAATAGATTTTAATACGGCTTCGCTATCTAGCGCTAAAGCTTCTGGAACTTGAGGAGATTCTGGCAAGTTTTTAATATAAGAAGCTATATATTCCTGCACATCCTGTTGCCTTCAGAAATATTCCCCCTTCTCAAAAGTTATTAAAGCTAAATAGCTAAGTAAATCTTCTTTGCGCGGTACAGAGAGATGTTTATAAGCGCTATCCCGTTCAATAATACGAGTAGCATCCCATTTCCTTAAAAGTGTATGAGTTGCCCTTTTGTATAACTCAGCACGACTATTAGGAAAGTCTCCAGCATCTTCAAATTCAATACATAACAAAGTTAGGAGAAGCGGGTTGTTAGCCAGCTCCTTGATTGATTGGTTCTTTTGGAGGTGTTCCATAAACTGTTGGTCAGAATTAGAGCTATTATTTTTATATGAAAACCACTTACTGACAAAGGTTTGGATTTGTTCTTGGTCGAAATCGGTAACTTCTACATCTGTAAAATGCTCAAATGTATATTCCTTGGCTGCAATTCGGCAAGTTAGGATAAATTTGTTATTAGGGAATCTTTGAGAAATATCACGGATTTCTTTTAAGACGTGGCGATCGTATTCTTGCCGAACTTCATCTAATCCATCTAGCAATAATAGTATCCGTCCTAGCTCAAACAACCGAACTATTTGGTTATTGTCAATGTGGTTATTAGATAATTCCTTACTAATGTAATCGAGTAAACTTATTTTAACATCAGGGTTGGCAAAGTCTTTGAGATATATGAATATGGGTACATAATTATTGAAAATATTTCCTGAAATACATTGAGTTGCTAGATACCTTAAAAAGGTCGTTTTCCCTGCTCCTGGCTTCCCTAAAACCATCAATTTATCATACTTGGTCACTGCCTCTAATCCAGGCACTCTTTCTTGAGCAACTTTAGGAAGTCCTAAGCGTTCAAAATAATTTAATGAAAATTCTTTGGTAAGCTCATCAATGCTTTTTCGTTGTTTATTAGTAATTTTCTCTAGAATATTGACAGTTGTATAAATATGATTGACTTCAATAGGGTACTGCATATCTAATATCCGCATTATTCCACATTTTTGAATAATGCTTGATTGACATCTTTGCCGAATATCTACAACTAGCTGCTCGATTGATTCAGGATTTTGAGGTTCGGATAAATCAGCAACATCTTTTTGATTTAGCTCAAGGATAGTACAGATTTTGATAAAATTTTCTTTCTCAATAGGCTTACTAGAGAAGAAGTTATAGATAGTTGAACTAGATAGTTGAACTTCAATTTCTAATTTTTCCTTAGTCCAACCTTTTAGACCGAGAGCAGCTTCGGCAGTTTTAGAACCTTCACGAGATAATCTCAAAGAACGTTTCGACATAATTAGTTTTCATCTGATTTATGGACTATTTCACTGTAGCAATAAGTTTTACAAGGTTTAGCTAAGAAATCTCTGACTTGTCTGTGACTTATCTCTGACTTATCTCTGACTTATCTTTAAAACGATTATTTTCCTCTCCTAATTGAAGTGGCCCACAAACATAAATAGTCAGACCTGCTTCCAAGGGGATTTTCGACCGAAATTATGGTGCAACTGAAAAGGGTTCAAAATTGTCGGTTCGCGCATAAGTTGAAAAAGAAGCAACGGCAGATATACCCTTTGAGCCACTTCATTCGCACATAAGTTGAAAAAAATCCGGCTCATTCGCGCATAAATTGAAAAAAGTGATGCCAATTCGCAGATAAGTTGAAAAAATCTACAGCCATTCGCAAATAAAGTGAAAAAAAACCATTCCGAAACCGCAGCCAAACAAGTTAGCACCCGTAAACTTTCTTAAACCAAATAGGGTGAGGGTCAAAATCCACAGCACTTTAGGCTACGAGTTTGGCCAAAATCCACCCAATCCCCGCCAGGGTCGTACCCACAACGTATAGACAGATATGGTGTTTCCCAACCCGATAGACTGGCACCGATGCTAGGGTACTGGTGATAGTTTTAACTAAATATTGGCTTGCTTGTACCAATCTTATGCTGGGGTAAGATTAATCAAAACTTCAACAAATCCACCGCTTTTCGTTTCACCTGTTCTCCACGTCTATCATATTTAGAAGTAATTGCTGGGTTAGAGTGTCCTGCTAGCTTTTGGACAGTGACGAGATCGACGCCTGCATCTAATAAATCGGAACAAAAGGTACGGCGAAAATCGTGTGGCGAAAATCTTGTAATCCCTGCATCATTGGCTAGTTTTCTCACAATCAATAATACCGCTTGGGGAGTTAGATGTCTTAGTTCTACTTGTCCCCCTTTCTGAATCGGACACAACAATGCTCCGGCTCTGTGGCCTCTAAAGGTTAGCCAATTGTTGACTAAATCAATGGCTATTTTGGGTAAATAAACCGAGCGGTCTTTGCCACCTTTACCGTTACATATTTCCAATTCGCCAGTCAGGGGATGAAAGTCTTTCAAAGTTAGATTAACCACCTCAGCCCGACGCAATCCCGCACCGCGCAGAATCCCAATTAGCGCCGCATCTCTCGCACCAACGGCACCTCGCTGTTCCTGACAAACTTGGAGTAGTTTAGTAATTTCAGCTCTCGTAAGCGCCCTACCCTTAAGTCCTTTTTCTACCTTGATACTCTTAAAATCTACAGCCTTAGCGTAGTCATTAGCATCAATCAAATCAAGCTTAAATGCTTCATGTAGCACTCGCCGCAGGGCAGATAGCATCTTATTCACCGTCGCCGGGGCAAACTTTTTCATTAGAGTAGTCCGAATCGCCGCCGTATGCTGATAACGCAATGCCGCCCAATCTAGCGTGAGAGCATCGCATTGCCCATCGGTGATGAGTTTGGCAATCGCATTGAGGGCAGGCTCCATCGTGGCTCTCGACC
>NZ_JACJUP010000548.1:0-4366 GCF_014748295.1 Planktothrix sp. FACHB-1355
GTTAATTTTGGGGTTTCTTGGAAAAACTAAGCCGTGCATAGCATCGTGAGCGGTAATAAATAAACCTGTATATAGAAAGGTTTGCCAAACTATGCCAAGCAATATCCATAAAAAATTAACTTGCCCTAAGTTGAAGTGAAGTAAAAAGGTGAGGCTAATAGCCCATACAATCATAATAATAAAAGCAATTATTATACTATATGATGCCTCTTTTGATAGGATTGTTGAGTGAAAAGATGTCCAATTAAAAGTAAAAGATATTCGTTGCGATTGAAACACGCTATGACTCCACCTATCGTTGAATTGAAAGTTCCTATTTTAGGCAGAAGTTTTTAGCTATCCTTGCTTACCGAAAGAAGTAGAGTAGCTATAAAAATAATGCTTTAAGGGTTAGTATTTTGCTTTTAAAGCTGGGCGCGATGCGCGACAAAATACGGTTGCTTTTTTATAGTAACTATCCAAAAGCTAATAAATATCTGCCTGGAGTTTTAAAGAAGCTTTATTTCTAAAGAACGATATTAGGTAAAAATATATTGTTATTCAGGATACATTATTAGTTTCTTACGGCCCGAAGATTATCTATCGTAAGACTTACGGGCTCTTCCGTACAAAGGTGTGCCAAATGATTTGTTTTTTGGTGTCCTAAGCCTCAGCTAGCTGGGATTTCAAAGCGATTACCCTGTCAGAAGCAAGTTAGCATAGACAAGTAGGGGTATAAATAATCTCAAAGCCTTGCTACGCAAGGTTTTGACGATAAATTTGAGTTAAGTTAGCACACCTTTGTACGGAAGAACCAATTTTTTCCATAAATCTGAAAGAGCTACCCCTGTAGTCACATCCAGCAATACAGTACAAAAATAAATCGATCGAGCTAATCTACCTTCTCAAACTTGTCAAACAGTTCTAACAAACCAACCGTACCCACAAAAAAAGTATAAATACCATATTCTAGGGGCGTCTTGTTTTTGGAAGCCGCATAAAAAGCTGCTATTACTCCCTCAACAAAATGGGCGACAACGGCAAATCGCTCGATCGCGAAAATCGGGTTGAGGCTGTTTGGTATCTCAGTGTGAGTTAGTACCGCATAAATATGCCAAATTTCCAATGCGATCGCGCCGGTTATCAGCACTGTAGATATCACTTTGATCGAATCGGAAATTTTTTTATTAAAGAATTGTAGTTTCATACTCAAGACCAATAATTTTGCGTTAACTTGCTGACCGAATTTTAGATTTTACATTTGGGATTGCATAATTCCGAATAGGAAATCTAAAAAGATTGACAAAAAAACTGATAGAATATCAGCGTAGCTATGTTCTATGGAAAGAGGTTGGTGTGTCCAGAGGTCAGAACGTAATTGGGCAGCTTTTATTAAAATCGATGTTTCGCTTCCCGATCGGTGAAGAGAAACTACGATTCTACTCTACCATAGACTGGCAAGCCGAGAGCGATCGCGCTGCGTCTTCCTCCGCAACGTATCGCTTCCGACAACCCGACCCGCTCTATCCATCCTATTACATCAGCCAAAATTTTCACGGTATAGAAGGCGGCTACCTCAATGCGATCGCACAGGATCGCCGCTTCATTAAGGTTACGAATTATTCGGCATTAGTAGTTAAAGCTTAATCAATTATTGAGGTATCGTTATGTTCTCATTTTTTAGAAGAATTGGCAACAAATTTGTTGAAAAATTAACTAATATCCGCCACGAACCAATCAATAAAACTAGCTTAATTATTCTCATATTAATTGATATATTTGTACTTTTCAATGTCTTTAGCGGCTTAAATAGCATTTCCCAATGGCCACTAGCCCCATATGAAGAGTTTCCCTGCTTTAACGCTTATCAAAATTACCAAACAGCAGAGAAGAAAGAAACTTTTGCATTTAAAGTTAGCACGATTGAAAATCGGATCGAACAAAATAAACAATCTCCACTTCCTTATGTTGACAATTCCAACAGGCTGGGTGAGGTTGACAATCTATGTACAAATCATACCCGTTTATCCAAAGCAGTTAACACTCCTGAAACTGTCCGATTAAAAACCAGTATCGATCGGCTGCGAAACGAAATCTCTTCTTCCCAGCAAGAAATCCAAACGCTGCAAAGGCAATACAATTCTACTTTACTCGAAAAAATTGCAGGTCAACCGACTGAAAAATCAATCAATAAAGTTAATGCCGATCGCATCAAATCGGAGATCGATCGCAATCAGCAACAAATCGCCACTAAGGAAAAGCAAATCGTCGCGCAGCAAACTCAATTAATTCAAAATCCGGCTGCTGACGCTTATCTCAAACTTCTCAGTAATACTCCTGAATATGAAACACTCAAAAAAGCTTACTCTACAGCCGAGTTTTGGTATCCCAACAAACAATTACTATTACAAGTTTTATTTCTCTTACCGTTAATTCTCATAGCTTATATTTGGCATTCTACAGCCATCCGCAAAAATCTAGGCTTACAAAGCCTACTGAGTTGGCATTTACTCGCCATCTTCTGTATTCCTTTAGTAATTAAGTTTTTTGAATTCATTCAATTTGGCAATCTTGTTCGTGTAGCGATCGAACTAATTGTTAAGCTGTTCGGCGGCTTGGTATTTATTGCCAGCTATGCCTTTATCCTGATTATACCTTTGTTGGGTCTGGGTTTAATTAAACTTCTGCAAATCTGGGTTTTTAATCCCCGCGTTCAAGCGAAAAAGAGAATCGAAAAAGTGCGTTGCATTAATTGTAACTCAAAACTTCGCCTCAGCGATGAATTCTGCCCCTATTGCGGTTACGATCAGTATATCGATTGCTCAAATTGCCACCAAAAAGCTTATAAATATAGCAATTTTTGTAGTAAATGCGGTCATAAAATAGAGAGCGATCGATAATCTTTCTATATTGTTTATTCCGCACCGGGTAGCAAATCAGGAGCGATCGATTTTCTTTGAATAGCGATGACAGCAGCTTGAGTGCGATCGCGCACATCTAACTTCTGCAATATCGAGTGAACGTGAACGCGCACCGTACCAGGAGTAATATACAGCATTTCGGCAATTTCCTGATTGGTTTTGCCAACGGCAATTAATGCCAAAATCTCTTGTTCTCTACGGGTGAGGGGGGAAGCAAATTTTTCAGATGAATTTTCCGATATAGTAGAGATGGATTCCTTCTCAAAAGCGGCACGAATTTCGGTTGTAGCATTAGAATCCCACCAAGAAGCACCAGCAGCAACCGAACGAATTGCCAAAATTAACGTTTCCGACGGTACACCTTTCAAACAGTAACCCTGTGCGCCAACTTCAATAATTCGATTGATCAGAGATTTTTGCGTGTGCGATGTCAGTACCAAAATTGGCAGGTGGGAATATAATTGCCGCAGTTGGCGACAAGCCTCTATTCCACCAATTCCCGGTAATCCAATATCTAATACAACAATATCGAGAGAATGGCGTTTAGCCATTTCCACAGCGGTTTCCCCATCTTCAGCTTCCGCGATCACTTCAAAACCCGTCTCTTGCTGCAACCGAACGCGCAAACCAAGGCGGAAGAGTTCATCATCCTCAACTAATAAAATTTTTAAGGGTAGAGAAGACATTTTAGGCAGATTGGGAGAGATGGTACGGAAAGGTAGGTAAGCGAAAGGCGAAAATTGCGCCAGTGGGATGACGGTTTTCTGCCCAAATTGTACCGCCGTGTGCTTCAATAATTTGACGAGATAGGTAAAGTCCCAATCCCGATCCTTTTGCTTGACGATCGCTCTGTCCTTGGTAAAATCTTTCAAATAGATAGGGAAGCTCCTCAGCCCTTACTCCCGCCCCACTATCTATAATTTTAATCGTATGATGGGAAGCACCTGGCTCCATCACAACTTCCACTTTCCCACCGCGTACAGAATGATTGATCGCATTGGTTAATAGGTTAGCAAACACGCGCTGAAGTTGGAGAGGGTCGCCTTTAACCCATAAAAACTTGCGGAAATCGGATTCGCCGTAGTTAAACGAAATGTGAACGCGACGACTGGCGGCTAAATCGGTTAGGGTAGTAGCAACTTCTTCGGCAATTTCTACTAGCTCGACAGTTGACCTATTCAAGTTTAATCCTTCAATATCGTTACGGTAAATATCCAGTAAGGTTTCCACCAGTTGCAGCGTAGTTTTGTGACTGCGAATCATAGTTGCCAAAACAGTTTGCTGAGTGGGTTGAACGATACCGAAACTTTCTTGTTGAAATGCTTTTAGGGTTTCAATTGCGCCTAACAGGGGAGTTTTTAGGTCGTGGGTAAGTGCGGAGGCAAAATCTTCGCGAACGCTGACGAGTTTTTCCTGTGCTTGCAGTTTAGCTTGCTGTTGCAGTACGGTTTGTTGATAAAGCCGAT
>NZ_JACJUP010000549.1:0-4406 GCF_014748295.1 Planktothrix sp. FACHB-1355
CATAAAAAAAATATTTTTTGTTATCAAAGCAAAACAGGCATAAGCTTTTGCATAAATATTTCAACACAACCTATTTATCGTTGCCAATAATAATTTTTCAGATAAACTTGGTTTCTTTCTGTAAATTTCACCCACTTGTGTGAACTGCCGAGTACCGATCGGGAATTACCTTTTAATTAAGTAGATGCACTCTGTTGATGCCCCTGACAGCAGGGGTTTTTTATTTGGACTTTAGGCTGTAGAGGTAATTCATGAATTACCTCTACAGCTACAGTAGTAGAAAAAAATCTTACTCAAGATTGATGAGCTTTTGAGCCAGAATTTGTTTTGCTCTAAAAAAGTTAACTGTGTAAACGAACTTTTACACGGGTCAAAATCTTGGCCCTAACTATTGCTTTATGAATTTTTGGAAGCAAATATCGCAAAGATGGAAGTATTTTACAGGAACCCTATTCTACTTGGGTTTTGCGCCACACGCATACTTATACTCGCTTAAACGCGATCGCATCGAACAGCAGTTCCCGCCTCCCCAATCCGACGAAGCTTTTGATAACCCCGGCAAACTTATCCGCGCTGAAAAAAGCAGCCGAGGTGCTTACTTTTACTTCGAGCGAGCCGAACTGGAAGTATATTTTCTGACTGCCGATTTAGTCCGGCTTGCCTGGAGACCGGGTATACCTCCCGTCCCCTACGCAATTGCCCGCCACCAATGGCCGGAAGTAGAAACAAATTTAGACGAAGCTGAAGATAGCTATAGCGTATCGAGCGATACTTTCAAAGTCATCGTCGGCATCAATGGCAGTGTGAAGTTCTGCGATGCTACCGGACAGATCGTGCGGGAAGAAATGCCGCCGCAGCGCAAAGCCGAAGGGTGGATTCATCAAGCATTACTGCGTCAAGAAGAAAACATCTACGGATTGGGAGAACGGGCTTTTCCGCTCAACCTGCGTAACCCCAAAGACGGCAGACTGGAAGCTCAATATCGGATGTGGAACTACGATGCTGCCGGGATGTACGGTGTAGGTTCCGATCCGATGTATTTGTGTATACCAGTTTATTGGGGTATGCACCAGCAAGGCAGTTACCTAGTTTTCTACGAAAATTCTTACGAAGCCACTTTTACTCTGGGGGATATGGCGACAGCAGACTTCGAGGGGGGTTCGCTGCGTTACTACGTGACTTGCGGCACACCCACGCAACTGTTGGAACGCTACACAGAGTTGACCGGACGCGCCCCCCTACCTCCCCGTTGGGCTTTGGGCTATCATCAATCTCACTGGGGATATCGTACTGAAGAGGCTGTCCGCGCCGAAGCGAGGTCTTTTGAGGAACATAACTTACCTTTGAGTGCGATTCACTTGGATATTGACGTTCAAGTGGGATTCCGCGCTTTTACTATAGATCCCGATCGCTTTCCCAAGCTACCCAGTTTTACCAAGGAACTGCTAAAACAAGGCGTGCGGTTTATCGCAATTATGAATCCCGGCATCAAGTACAGCCGCCACAGCAACTTATTCCTGGAAGGTCAGCTATTGGAAGCTTTTTGCCGATTACCCAACGGCAAGCTGGCTACAGGCCCAGTTTGGCCGGGTTGGTGCGTTTTCCCCGATTTCACCAACCCAGTCGTTCGCCAGTGGTGGAGTCGCCAGTACGAATATCTACTGGATGTCGGCGTGTCAGGCTTTTGGCACGATATGAACGAACCGGCTGCTTTTATTTTATGGGGCGATCGCTCTCTTCCCAAACCCACCCAGCATTATATGGAAGGTAGAGGCGGCGACCATCGCGAAGCCCATAATCTTTATGGATTCCTGCAAGCTAAAGCCGGTTACGAAAGTTTGTCCCACCATCGACCTCACCAACGCCCCTTCATCGTCTCTCGTGCCGGTTGGGCAGGTTTGCAGCGCTATGGTTGGACTTGGACTGGCGATATCGAGTGTAGCTGGGAGGCGATGCGAATTACCGTGTCAACGGTAGTAGGTTTGGGACTGTCCGGAATTCCTTACAGTGGCCCAGATACCGGCGGTTTTCAGGGAAATCCCAGTGCGGAACTTTACACCCGTTGGTTCCAAATGTCGAGTTTTCTGACATTTTTCCGGACTCATTCCTCAAATAACGTTTCCCATCGCGCACCGTGGAGTTATGGCGAACCTTATCTGAGTATCATGCGGCAATTCTTGCAATTGCGCTATCGACTCATGCCTTATTTCTATACTTTGGCGTGGGAAGCGTCCCGGAAGGGTTATCCTCCCGTTCGTCCGGTTTTTTGGTCTGATAGTGAGGATTCTCGGCTTTGGGATGTGGATGATGCTTTTCTTTTGGGTAATTCTCTGCTGGTATGTCCGATTTTTGAGGCAGAGGTGCGATCGCGCAATTTCCTCTTACCAAAAGGACATTGGTATAATTTCTGGGATGATGCTTTATTGGAAGGATCGCAGCAAGTTAATCTGGAAGCACCATTAGAGCAAATCCCTCTTTTGGTAAAAGCCGGCACTATTCTGCCAATGGAAGAAGCCAAGCAACTAATTCTGCATCTCTACCCACCCGTGCAGGGAAACTCCGTAGGATGGATGTACGGCGATGCGGGTGACGGCTATGGAGAATCGCGCTTTGATGTATTCCGAATCGTGTTATTTGAGGAAGGATTAGATTTAACCTGGGAACAGGAAGGCGATTTTGCTTTCCCTTACCAAAGTGTGAAGGTGCATCTGCACGGGTTTGAGTCACAGCAAGCTTGGATAGATGGCGAAGAAGTTGCTGTTTCAGGTAATCGTTTAGAATGCGGCACTTTTGAGAAAATTTACTTTCGTCGCCGATCTGAAAACGCGGTAGCTTGGGTTGAGGAATAGCGAAACTTAACTTACACCTTTGCTTCCCTCTTATGATAATTCGTCCCGCGACACCCGCTGATGTACCCGCAGTTCTACCGATGGTTGCCAAAATTTGTGCTTTGCACGAAGATTGGGATGCTGCCAAATATGGCTTTTTACCAAATCCAGAATGGCGATACGATCGCTGGTTGAGTAAAATAGCCACAGACGATCGCGCCGTTTTTTTAGTCGCTGAAACGGAAGCGCCTGAATCAAAACAATTGGTGGCATTTTTGGTAGCAACGGTAGAACGGGAAATACCAATTTATCGTCTCAAGGAATATGCTTTTATACACGATATTTGGGTTGAATCAGAATATCGTCAGCAAGGGATTGCACGACAGATGGTAATGCAGGCGATCGAATTTGTTAACAAAATGGGTGTCAAACAAATTCGACTCGACACGGCTGCACCTAACGAAGCAGCAAGAAAGTTGTTTTCTTCCTGCGGTTTTCGCGTCAGTACGATCGAAATGCTGACCGAATTAGAGTGAAAAAGTGCAGTTACTGGAGGGCCAGTCCACTAGAATAAATTGACAAAAATATCAAAATATGTATTATGCAGGGGCGATCGCGTAGCGGCGTTGATGCCCTTAGCAATGGGAGCGGATTTAGGATCGGACGATAAAATTATTGAATAACGCGCTTTTTGAGCTTTGTACCCCGAATCCAAAAACTATGTTTCGCAAATTTTTGATTTTTTTTATAGCCTTAATGCTTTGCTTCAATCTATTTACATTACCCTCCATATCTGAAACTGTTCCCGAATGCAATGGACACGAAGAAATCTTTACATTTAAACTGCCAAACTACGCAATTCAACATCAGGGAGGAGCTATCCTCAATCTGAAAGTTGCCTATCGCTTGACAGCAGAAGCGATCGACCAAAAAGACTACCCAGATTTGATGTCAGTTAAAAAAGATATCGATAATTTTTTCATCAGTTACGCGAACGAAACAGACTATTGGGAAATCCTGAATAAAAATCTAGTGCAATTTATCTTAGATAAATATTTACAAATCTCATCTTTGAAGATTGAAATGGGTGTGATGCCTACTCTAAACGAGCCTTTATTTCGTGCGAGTATTGTCCGCAGCACTCGACCCGAAATGTGCAGTCTCAGGCTTTAATTTGTAGTTTTAGGTGGGAAGAATACGCCCTAGAAACCAGGTTTGTTCAAGAAACCTGGTTTCTTTTTACCTTACGGCGATCGATCCAGATAAAAAACTACAATCCTGGAAATAGATGATTGCGGAAAGCATCGACAAACAGTCGATGGTCATCGCGCACAACCTCGCCATATTCTTCGCCGAACTTCACTATTGCATCCACAAACTTATCCTCCCGACCCTTCAGAACACCATGAATAGCTTCTTCTGTTTGGAAAGGCACTAAAGTGTGATCGCTATCTACATCAGAGACACAATGAATTTTAGCAACTGCTCGACCTAAATAACCCACTAACTCTAGAATTTCATCCATTGTGTTGATACCGTCCCACTCCAAATCGCCTTTGTAGGGAGAAACTTCCTCTA
>NZ_JACJUP010000055.1:0-12464 GCF_014748295.1 Planktothrix sp. FACHB-1355
TGCTCTTCCGATCTGGTTAGCTTTAACCTAACCAAGTGACCAAACAGGCTTTCTTTTATAAGTGAAAGGGTAATCTTTTTATGGTGAAACTAAATCCGCTTATGTTGAAACTAAATCCCCTTGCTAGGATCGTCCGAGTCAGCTCACGTACTTTATTGGGCGCATTAGCGCTACTAAGCGCTCCTACCACATTTAACTCTTCTTTACCCCAGGCAAGTGGCAATGAATTGATAGCTAATGCAGCCGAGGTCAAACAGTACGTTCCTCCCAGCGGTAGAGAGCGACTCCAAAGAACAGAAGGTAGTGGATCGCGAGGATGCACAAATTCTATACCAGTATCTTTAAAATTATTAACGCCGAGCGACCATATTGCACAGACAGTCTCAGGTCGCCCCACATTCTTTTGGTATATATCAAATCCGACCAATGTACCAATGGAGTTTAGTTTGGTAGAGCCAGGAATGACTCAACCGATTTTCCAACAACAGCTCAAAGTTGATAAAGCTGGCATAGTTAAGGTGGAGCTGCCGGCAAACGTTTCAGAACTGGCGGTAAGTAAGCAGTATCGATGGACAGTTGCTTTAGTTTGCAGCCAAAAGCGTCCTTCGGAAAATATTTATGCCCGTGCTTGGATAGAAAGAGTTTCCGCCTCACCTGAATTAAATCAAAAGCTTGCTGCTGCTACTTCCGATCGCGATCGCGCTTTGATATATGCTCGCTCTGGTATTTGGCAAGATGCCATAGCCACCCTTTACAGGGTTTATACTGCTAATCCAGGCGAAAATCAAGCTTTAGATGCTTTGAATAAGTTGCTGGAACAGGTTGGTTTAACGCAAGTGGCAGCAAGTAACTGAGAATTTATTAAATTTCGATCGCTAATTTACACCAAAACGGATATCCCTTCAATTAAAATGTATTGTTGGGAAACGCTTGAGTTTGCCACTTCAAGCCGATTCTTTTACTCAGCAGTTTTCAAGACTAAATTTCGACTTTTGACTTTGACCGAACGATCGTCTTGTCGAACTTAGCCTTGAAACTGTTTATGCTGTTTATAGTTAACAATTTGTAATCTCAACCAATGAATAATACCAAAATTACGGCAATGCTCACCGGAGCAGCCTTTTTTACATTTTTGCTATCTACAGATGCGATCGATATTGCGAGCAAACATTCGCTTGCACAATGGAAACAGTTGAGCGTCTGGAATAACAAAGCATCAGCCGATCCATTGGGAGGTTATGTTCCCCCAGTCGGTCGAGATAGAATTGAACGCACTGAAGGAGCTGGATCGCGAGGCTGTCCTTCAGGTTCTTTCGGATCGCTCACATTACTAATTCCCAACGATCATATCGGATTGACCGTTTCCGGTCGTCCCACTTTCTCCTGGTACGTCTCATCAGCGCCATCAATGCCGATGCAGTTTACCCTTGTAGAACCTGGAGTAGCCAAACCATTGCTAGTTAAACAGTTTCGCAACGATAAAAGTGGCATTATTCAACTAGAACTGCCGCCAAATGTGCCAGAATTGTCCACAGGCAAAGTATATCGGTGGACAGTATCTTTAGTGTGCAATGCTAAGCGTCCCTCAGAGAATATTTACGTGCGAAGTTGGATCTCAAGGGTTGACTACCGAACTGGAATCAATAGCCAAAGCGCTTCGGAAAGCGACTCTTATGCACAAAAGCTTCGCCAAACTGCCGCCGCTTACGCACAATCGGGAATTTGGTATGACTCGATTGCTTCTGTTACTAAAGCTTATTTAGTAGAACCTCAAAATCGACAAAATTATCAATATCTCCGCTTTTTGTTGGATGCAGTAGGCTTATCTCAGGTTCCCATTTCCCAACCACAAATTTTGGCGGGAAATTAAAGCTGAATTCAGGAGCAAAAATTCAAAATTAAGCATAGATAGTTCAGGTTGAATTATAACGCCTGAATCTAGGCTCCTGAGTCCTGAATTTTGACTCCTAACGCCTGAATCCTGACTTCTGACTTTTGTCAATGATAAAGCATTCTTCAGCTAAATTATTTAAGCAATTTTTGGGGCGGTTGTCCTTCAAAAATTGCCATATATTAGCCAGCCAAATAAAAAAGGTAGCTTGGGAATGGCGAGGTGTGGCGTTAGTGACATCTGGAGTAGCAGGAATAACAATCGCCATCAGAATGTTCGGATGGTTTCAGCCTTCAGAATTAGCAGCTTTAGATCTTCGCTTTCGCCTGCGTCCTCAAGAACCGACCGACAATCGCATTTTGCTCGTCAGTGTGGAAGAATCAGATCTAGCTAAGCTAGGACAATGGCCTTTTTCGGATGCCACTTTGGCAGAACTTATAGAACGGATTAAGCAAAAAAGACCAAAAGCAATCGGACTGGATTTGTATCGCAATTTGCCCGTAAAACCCGGTTACAAAGAATTGGTAAAAGTATTTAAAAGTACTCCTAATTTAATCGGCATTCAAAAAGCGATCGGAGACAAATATATTTCTGCGATCGCACCTTCTCCCGTGCTTGCCGAATTAGGGCAAGTCAGTGCTAACGATATTATTGTAGACTCGGATGGAGTAGTTCGTCGTGCCGTACTTTTTCCTATGCCTGAAGGTAATGAAGGATTACCCACTTTGGGATTAGCGGTAGCAATGCTTTACTTAAAGGAGCGAAGAATTACCCCTAAAGCAGACAAAAATGGCTTTCTGCAATTGGGGAAAACAGTTTTTACTCCTTTTGAGAAAAATGATGGTGGCTACGTGCGTGCAGATGCGGGAAGTTACCAGATTTTACTAAATTTTCGGGGGCCTGCCCGCACATTTGTAACTGTTTCGGTAATGGATATATTGCAGAACCGAGTTTCATCGAATTTAATTCGCGATCGCATCGTTTTAATTGGTGCCAAAGCCAATAGCCTGAATGATGTTTTTTACACGCCTTACAGCGGAGGTTTTAGTAGCAGTCCGGTGCGGACTTCGGGAGTAGAAATTCAAGCAAATATCGCGAGCCAAATTTTGAGTTCTGTTTTGGACGATCGGCCTTTAATTCAAGTTTGGCCTGAACTGTTAGAAAACTTATGGATTTTAGTTTGGGCTGGGATAATTCCTGTGTTTGCATGGAAATGGCGACACAATCCAGGTAACTTTTTTATCGGCAAAGTTACAGCACTCATACTTTTGGTAGGCACTTCTATATTACCGATCGGTTACTTCAGCTTTTTAGCAGGTTGGTGGATTCCTGTTGTATCGCCATTGCTAGCTTTACTAAGCTCGGCCATAGCAATTGGAAGTTACATTTATGTCAGCAAGTTGCACGAACTGAATACCATGCTAGATCGAAGCGTCAAAGATCTAGAACACGCTTTAGAGAAATTACAGCGCTCGCAATTACAATTAGTCAATAGTGAAAAAATGTCAGCCCTCGGTCAATTAGTATCGGGAGTTGCTCACGAAATAAATAACCCGATCGGTTTTGTTTCTGGCAACCTCACCCATATGCAAGAGTATATCCAAGATTTGATCGAGCATTTAAAACTATATCAAGAAAAATTTCCCAATCCCGGCACAGAAATCGCAGAAAATGCTACTGAAATAGACCTTGAATATACCTTAGAAGACCTGCCCAATATAATTACATCAACTCAGGTTGGCATGAACCGAATTAAGGAAATTAGTGTATCGTTACGCACTTTCTCCCGTAGCGATACAGCTAATAAGGTAGCGTGTAACATCCATGATGGGATTGATAGTACTTTGATGATTTTAAAACACCGCCTCAAAGCGAATAGTCACCGTCCAGACATTCAAGTTATTAAAGAGTATGGCAAGCTACCTGCGGTAAGTTGTTATTTAGGCCAATTAAATCAGGTAATAATGAACTTATTGAGTAACGCCATTGATGCGTTTGATGATTTCAACCAACAACGCTCTTTAGATGAAATTAAAGCTAATCCCAATATAATTATAATTCGCACAGAAATATCTGAAGATAATTCTATGGTAGCGATTCGTATTAAGGATAATGGTCCTGGCATACCGGAAAGCGTACAACAGAAAATTTTCGAGCAACTATTTACAACTAAAGGAGTAGGTAAAGGCACTGGTTTGGGTTTATCAATCAGTCGCCAAATTGTTGAGGAAACCCACAAAGGCAAATTGACTTGTATTTCTGCTCCTGGAAAAGGAGCAGAGTTTGTGATTGAAATACCCATTTGATTCATATTAAGGAGTAATATCGTGCAATCAAAACAGGTTCTAGGGCATTTAGCAAACATCTGCCAAAATATAATAAGTATAGTTAAAATCATCAGCATTAATTTGCCTTTTTCAGCCTTACGAAGAAGGATTTTATTATTTGGCGTCGGTGTTTTTATGTATTTATGGCTGCATATTTTAATTACTCAATCAATGGCTATTGCTATAGACACAAAATTAACACATAACAGCGAGCGAGCGATTGAGAAAAATTCACAAAATAGCGGAGAAGACGAAGGCAGTATTCGCTATAATGCCGGACAATACCAAGAAGCGATCGCAATTTGGCAGTCAGCACTAAACCAAACATTCGATCGCAAACAAAAAGCCCTACTTTACACTAATGTAGGAACTGCTTATCGCCAAATTGGAAATTTAGGAGAAGCGATCGCCAATTGGGAAAAAGCTGCCAAAATTTATCAATCTTCCTCAGATGGAGAATCTCGCCGTTTTTTAGCGCAAGTATTGACCGAACAAGCACAAGCTTACAACGCTTTGGGACAATTTCGCCAAGCCATGCCAATTTTGCAGTCTGCGATCGATATGGCGCGTAAAAATCAAGACCAAACCACCGAAATAGCCGCCCAAGGAGCATTAGGAAATACCTATTCTGCGGCGGGAGAATTGGAAAAAGCGATCGTCGCTTACCAAACCAGTTTAAATTTAGCCAATACGTTGAAAAATACTCAAGCGATCGCGACGAATTTAAACAATTTAGGCAGCGTTTTTAACCGTCGTTACCAACAGTATTTATTACAAATGAATGCCGCACAAAGGGAAGGAGACGATCGAGAAGAAGCGCGGTTGACGAATTTAGCCCAACAAGATGCCATATCTGCTCGCACAACTTACGAACTTGCCGTAGAAGCAAGTAAACCATTAGGCGGAATCATGCACGCCAAAGCATTATTAAATTTAGCTCAGTTCTTACAGCAATTACCATCACCAAAAACTGATGCGATCGGAAATTATTCCATGCAAGCCATCTCTCTTTTAGAGAGAGTATCCGACTCTCGTCAGAAAGCCTATGCTTTAATCAGCGCCGCCGAAATTGTAGGCAATGCCAACCGCAATAACCAACAACTAAAAGCGCAAACCTTACAAAAAGCGATCGTCATTACCAGAAATATCGGAGATAAACGCGCCGAATCATTTGCCGTCGGAGCATTAGGAAAAGTTTACGAACAAGTTCAAAACTGGACGGTAGCTATGCAGCTTACCCAGCAAGCTGCTTTAGCCGCCCAACAAGCAAATGCTGCCGATAGTCTTTATCGCTGGCAATCACAAACGGGACGAATTTACAAGGCTACAGGACAAAACGAATTAGCCATTGGATCTTACAAAGATGCGATCGTCACCCTCCAAAGTATTCGTAGCGATTTAGCGGCAGCCAGCAAAGACTTGCAATTTGACTTGAGAGATTCGGTAGAACCAGTTTATCGAGAACTGATCGGTTTATTACTCAATGAAAGTGAAAAATCTGCTGGTAAGGATGCCAAAGCCAAAATCGAAGATGCGTTGCAAGTGGTAGAATTATTGCAATTAGCTGAATTGCAAAACTTTTTCGGGGATGAATGTACAGAAGTAGCGCGGGATAAAAGCGATCCGCTTGCGGAAATAGCCAGCACTAACACTGCCGTTATCAACTCGATTATTTTAAAAGATCGCACCTATTCAATCTTGCGCTTACCAGATGGTTCTGTCCATCGGTATGAGGTAGCTCTATCCCGTCAAGAAATAGAAAACCAAATCGATCGCCTTCGCTTCACTTTAGAAGATATTTCCACAGATGAATACTTAGTAGAGAGCCAGAAAGTTTATAATTGGCTGATCGTGCCAATGCTAGCAGACTTAGAAAAAGCCAACCCCAAAACTCTTCTATTTATTAACGATGGCGTTTTGAGGAATGTACCAATGGCAGCATTGTACGATGGCAAGCAATATTTAGTTGAAAAGTACGCTATTGCCACCACACTAGGCTTACATTTAACAGCTAATAAAAAATCAAATCTGGTTAAGTCTAATGCTTTAATCTTTGGTTTAAGTGCAGAAATTCCTCCTTTTGCTCCCTTACCGAATGTTCCCAAAGAAACTCAAGGTATTCAAGAAATTGTGGGAGGAGTGCGATTTTTAGATAAAGATTTTACTTTAGCCAATTTAGAAAAGCAAATTAATAAAGGCAACTATCCCATAGTTCACTTAGCCACTCACGGCAAATTTGGTGCCGATCCTAATAGTACCTTCTTGCAAATGTTCGATCGGCGAATATCTTTAAATGAATTTGAAGAAGTGCTGCGCCAAAGTAAACACCCGATCGAACTCCTTACCCTGAGTGCTTGCCAAACAGCAGCGGGGAACGATCGCTCTACTCTGGGTATTGCTGGTGTTGCATTACGAGCAGGCGTCCAAACCACTTTTGCCAGTCTTTGGTTTGTCAACGATGCCGATACCTTACCCTTAATTGAAAACTTTTATAAACTTCTTCAACAACCGGGAATCACCAAAGCAGAGGCATTGAGACAAGCACAAATCAAACTAATCAAAGATCCTAACGGTCATCCAGCAATTTGGTCGCCATTTATTTTAGTGGGTAATTGGCAATAATTCACCGGAAGTTAGACGTTTGTTTTCAGGGGAAAACGCTGTTATGAAATTGATTCAATACCGAATAATTTGGTTGTTACTGTTGCCAAATTTGATGTTTCTAGAAATGCCAAGTTTCGGTCAAATCGTCCCCGATCGCACCGTAGGAACTACTACAGTTACGCCCAATCTGGAAATTAATGGCATACCGAGCGAAATCATCGACGGCGGCACAGTTCGCGGTGCTAATTTATTCCACAGTTTCAGCGAATTCAATATCCAAAACGGACGATCGGCATATTTCACCAACCCAGATGGCATTACCAATATATTCAGTAGAATTACAGGTTCTAATCAGTCTAATATTAACGGCATCTTGGGAGTATTGGGTAATGCCAATTTATTCTTACTCAACCCCAATGGCATTATCTTGGGAGCCAATGCCAAACTCGACCTCAATGGTTCGTTTATCGGTACAACTGCTAATAGTATTCGGTTTGCTGATGGAGTAGAATTTAGCACCACGAATCCAGCCACATCACCACTACTGACCGTGAGCGTACCCACTGGGTTGCAAATGGGACAAAACCCAGGCGCAATTACCGTGCAGGGACTAGGAAACAAGTTAACAGATAGCACTGGCTTTGGTCAGGCTAATGCCAGCAATAGCCCGCCGGGATTGCAAGCCGGAATCGATCGAACTCTGGTGTTGATTGGCGGTGGTGTAAACTTCTCCGGCGGAGTTATTTCCACTAAGAGCAGCGGACACTTAGAAATAGGCAGTGTCAGCGTAGGGATAGTGGGACTAAATGCTACTCCTACGGGTTGGGTGGGGGATTACTCTGCCGTATCGCAATTTAACGATATTCATCTGGCACGACAATCGCTGCTGAATGCTAGCAGCAGTAATGGCTCCATCCAACTCCAAGGACAAAACATTAGCTTGAGTGAGGGATCTTTTGCTTTGCTCCAAAACCTGGGAACGCAAACCTCCGGTGGAATTACGATCGATGCCAGAGGCTCCCTCAGTTTGACGGGGAATACAGCCGACGGTCAATTGTCAAGTTCGATCCAAAGTAACAATTTCGGTACAGGTCAGGTAGGAGATGTGGTCATCTCTGCCGATCGACTCTCCCTCCAGGATGGAGCCAGAATTATTACGAGAAGCCGGAGTCAATCAGCTGGTGCAAACATTATCGCAAATCTAGGCGGGACGATCGATATCCGTGGCTTTAACCCCACCAAGCCAGTCATTTATAGTGGGCTGGTCACATTTTCTGTAGCGAGCGGCAAAGGAGGGAACATCACGATATCGACGGATAATCTTCATATCCTCGATTCTGGGGCAATTATTTCTGTAGCTCTCAGTTCTGGAGACAGTGGAACAATCCAAGTGAATGCTGCCGATCTAGTTGAAGTTGCAGGTTACAACCCAAGGGCATTTTCAGAAAGTTCGCTGTCTACCCAGACTTCGGGAGCTGGTAATGCCAATCGCGTCGTCATCAACGCTTCTCGATTGGTAATTCAAGAGGGCGCATCTTTGGGGTCTACGAGCTTAGCCAGCGGTTCAGTCGGTAGCGTAGAAGTGAACGCTTCGGAGTCGATCGATATTGCAGGTCGCGTAACTCAGGGTCGTGCGATTGGATTACCCGCTCGCATTTTTTCCAATGCTGAGATTACCGATCCGGCTACTCAGGCTGCCTTTGGAATACCTCCTATTCCCACTGGTAATGCAGGGCCCCTGACCATCCATACTCCTTTATTACGCATCACAAATGGGGGAACTGTCACAGTCAGAAATGATGGGCCAGGACTGGCAGGAAACGTACAAATTGACGCCAACTCGATTTTCTTGAACGACGAAGGCAGCATCACCGCGACCACCGCCTCCGGGAATGGGGGTAATATTCGCTTAAACGTGCCAGAAAATCTGCTGCTGCGTCAGCATAGTCTGCTTTCAGCCACAGCACAAGCCAATGGAAATGGTGGCAATTTGTCAATTAACTCACCCATTCTGGTTGGGTTAGAAAATAGCGACATCATCGCCAACGCAGTTCGAGGTAATGGCGGCAATATTCAAATCACCACCTCTGGCATCTTCGGACTGGTAAATCGTCCCCAACTCACCGAAAGTAGCGACATCAGTGCTAGTTCCCAATTGGGACTCAGCGGCACAATTGATATCTCTATTCTCAACGTCAACCAACACGGTGTTCTACAACCTCCCCCCATTAATTTTGTCAATACCGATCGAGTCGTCGCTAATAGCTGTTTGGCACGCCAACGCAATAGCAAGGCAACCTTTGTCGTCGCGGGCAACGGAGGATTGCTGGAAACGCCATCAACTCCAATGCTGCCCTACGAAGTAGTGCAAGTACAACCGATCGAGACTGGGCAAGCGGCAATCACCGATCGGGAGTCGCAAGATGCTGCCGCAATTGCCACTTTCACTTGGAAATTGGGCGACCCCGTTGTTGAAGCCACTGAGTTGAGCCTCAATTCCAACCGACAAGTGGTACTGACTGCAAAGGTAAATTCTGCGGCGGCGTTGCGTAGCAATATCGCACAACCCCGCCCCTTACCCTGTCATCCCAATGAATTATAGTATCAATTAATACTTCAAATTTAAGAAGGAGCAACGGATGAATATCTACCGTATAACTTGTTGGTTGGGAGCGATCGGTGTAATTTTCACTGCACCTGTAGCAGCCCAAATTGCTGCTGATGGCAGCATTTCCACCAGCGTCATCTCTGCTGATGGATTGAATTTTACCATCGACAACGGTGCGGTTGAAGGCAACAACTTATTTCACAGTTTCAGAGAGTTTTCTATTCCTACCAATGGGTCGGCATTCTTCAACAATGCCGCTAACATCCAAAACATTTTTAGTCGAATCACAGGAGGAAACATTTCCCAGATCGATGGTTTAATTCGCGCTAATGGTAGTGCGAATTTGTTTTTACTAAATCCAGCGGGCATACTATTTGGGCCGAACGCGCAGTTGAATATTGGTGGTTCATTTTTGGGGACGACTGCTGACACTATTCGATTTGCTGATGGAGTGGAATTTAGCGCTACCAATCCTACCGCCACACCGTTGTTAACCGTTAGTATCCCTGTCGGTTTGCAGATGGGAGAAACCCCAGGTACAATTACCGTTCAAAATACCGGGCATCGGTTAAATGATAATATATTGATACGGCTTGATTTCAAAAATAATCCTGTCGGATTAAGAGTCAGTTATGGCAATAGTTTGATCCTCGTAGGAGGAAATATAAACTTAGATGGGGGTTTATTGACTGCCCAGTCAGGACAGATCGAACTCGGTAGTGCCAGTAGCAGGACTGTCAATTTCAAATTGAGTGAAAAAACTTGGAGTTTTGACTATAGCGATATTCAACAATTTGGCGAGATCGAATTTTCCCAACAAGCACTCGTTGATGCGAGTGGTGCCCCTGGTGGTTCCATTCACCTTCAAGGCAGAAATATCAGCCTCAATGAGGGGTCGATCGTAGCATTAACCAATCTGGGTAATAGCCGCTCTGGGAATATTACCATTAATGCCAGCGAATCTTTGGAATTGCGAAAAGTCGGTACTGATGGATTTTCCAACACCAGAGTGACACTCGACAATTTGGGCAATGGTGCTATCGGCGATATTTTGGTGTCTGCTCGCGAACTATTTTTGCAGGATGGCGGCGCAATTGTTTCGACAAATTTTAGTGGAGAGGTAGGGGGAAATATTTATGTTAATACGACAAATTTCATTAAAATCGATGGTTTTTCAGCAATTAATACAAGCTTGCCAAGCGGTATTGATTCTTTCAACTTTTATAACGTTGGACGGGGAGGCAATGTTTGGATTGAAACTAAGCAATTAACTATCCAAAATGGAGGTGCTATTCCGAGTGTTGCTTTCGGATTTGGAACAGGAGGAAATATTCAAGTAAATGCTTTTGATTCGATCGAATTAAGAGGAGAAAATCCGCTTAATTTTACTCCTACTGGAATCGGAATGACATCATTTCGGGGAAATACAGGTCAATTAACAATTAATACTTCTAGACTAATAGTAATAGATGGTGCAAATGTAAGTGCTGCTACTCAAAGTCCGGGAAATGCAGGTAATTTAACGATCGACGCTACCTCTAGCATCGAAGTAAGCGGTGTGGGTGCTATCTCAGGTCAACCCAGTAAAATTAGTGCTGGGGCGACAGTTCTGACTCCGACTTTTCAACAGACATTTGGGTTGCCACCATTTCCTACGGGTAACACGGGAGATTTAATCGTCAATACTCCACAATTGCAGATTAGCAACGGTGGAATTGTCAGCGTCAGCCATGAAGGAGTTGGCAATGCTGGCAATCTTTTGATTAATGCTAATTCTATTTTGCTCGATCGCGCTGGCAGTATTACAGCAGCTACTAATTCGGGCGAAGGTGGCAGTATGAATCTGCGAACTAATACCCTGATTGCACGAAATGGTAGTAGCGTTAGCACTACTGCTGGTGGTAGTGGCAATGGGGGTAATATGACGATCGCATCTCCGATCGTTGTTGGCTTAGAAAACAGCGATATCACTGCTAATGCTTTTCAAGGAAGAGGTGGCAACATTCAAATTACCACCGAAGGCATTTTTCTTTCTGCCGACAGCAATATCACCGCTTCTTCCCAATTGGGAATTAGCGGCAATGTGAGCATTTCCAATCTTAATTTGCAGCCAGAAACCTTAGTATTTCTGCCTGCCAATACTTTGGTCAATCAAACACCAGTAATTGCCAGCAGTTGTTTGACTCAACGCAATGCTCAACAAGGACGCTTTGTGGTGACTGGTAATGGTGGTTTATCGGAAACACCAGATAATCTAGCGATGCCATACGAGGCAGCCCAAGTGAGAACTGTGGGACAGTTACAAGCGAGAGGAAACCAAGCGCTAGAAATAAACAATTCCAAGCAACCCGATCGCTCAATTCAAGAAGCAACTGGATTGGCGTTTACCCCAGATGGAAAATTAATATTGGTCATCAATCAGACTCAGCCTAGTCCGGTTGATGATTTAACTTGTTCCTTTTAACGGATGGAAAAATAGCAATTATTTCAACAAATTAAAGGGAGTAATTGATTTTATGCACAAACTTTTATTAGCAGAAATTATTGGTTGGCACTTAGTTATTTTTTGCAATTCTTCTAATTTAGCGCAAAGCATACCTGTTGTCAACCCATCGCTGGTTCCTGATGGTACGCTCTCGACTACGGTTTCTCAAACTGATAATCAATTTACGATTACTAATGGCGATCGAGTCGGCAATAACTTGTTTCATAGCTTCAGTCAGTTTTCCGTACCTACAGGTGGAGCGGCAATTTTCGACAACGCGATCGACATTCAAAATATTTTCAGCCGGGTCACTGGTGGAAATATCTCTAACATTGACGGCTTGATTAAAGCCAATGGAAGTGCAAATTTATTTCTGCTCAATCCGGCAGGAATAATTTTTGGCCCTAACGCTCAATTGAATATTGGTGGTTCGTTTTTTGGTACAACTGCCAATAGTATTAAATTTGCTGATGGAGTCGAATTTAGCGGCATCAATCCGATAACAAAACCTTTATTAACTCTGAGCATTCCTGTTGGTTTACAGATGGG
>NZ_JACJUP010000550.1:0-4401 GCF_014748295.1 Planktothrix sp. FACHB-1355
AAAATTACAAACTACTACCTACCAAATGCCTCCAAACTCTTTCGGGTGTCATCGGTAATTGGGTTAATCTAACACCAGTAGCATGAGCAACGGCATTGGCGATCGCAGGTGCAGTACAATTAGTACAAATTTCGCCTATTCCTTTTGCACCAAATGGGCCGTAAGGGTCGGCTTTTTCTACTAAGAAAACTTGCATTAGCGGTATGTCTTGTGCTGTGGGAAGTTGATAGGTTCTCAATCTGGGATTAAGCGTGTTTCCTTGTGCGTCAATTCGTAATTCTTCCGATAAAGCATAACCCAATCCCATCACCATACCACCGATAGCTTGACTTTCACAAATTCTGGGATTGATTGCTTTGCCGATATCGATCGCTTGTACGCAACGCAGAACTTTAATATGTCCTGTTTCCGTATCTACTTCTACTTCCACACCTTGCACGGCGAAGGTCATAGAAGATTTATCAGCCGCATATTCTAATTCTACTTCTAAAGATTCCTGTTGGGCTATTTCTTGCAGAGAAATTTCTGCGTTTGAGGATTGCACTGTGTTAGCGGTTAGAATTAATTCTTCTGTTTGAAAATTCAAAATATTAGCAGCAAATTCTAAGATGCGATCGCGTAATCTTTGAGCAGCTAAATTTACAGCTTGACCGGAAATATAAGTAGTTGCGGAAGCATAAGAACCCGCATCGTAAGGTGTGGTTTTGGTATCTCCCGCGATGATTTCTATATCGGCAATGGCAACCCCTAGCACTTGCGCGGCAATTTGTCTTAATGTAGTATCGGAACCCGTACCGACATCGATCGAGCCAGTTTTGAGCAAATATTTTCCATTCTCTTTTAAAGATAGTTTGACGCCAGCAGTATGAATTTTAGCTAAACCGCTTGCTTGCATTCCCACTGCGAATCCAAAACCGCGCCGCAGATGACCGTTTGCGATTGGTTGCACTCCCGGAATATAGCCAAGTGCTTGCGTGACTTTCTCGAAACATTCAGGAATAGCATAACTGCCAATTACATGGAAATGGTCATCACCTCTAGTTCCTAAACTGAGGATATCTTCAGAATTGATAATATTTTTGAGTCGCAGTTCTATTGGATCGATATTTAGTCGTTCGGCAATTTCATCTAATTGCGATTCTACTACAAAGCTGCCTTGGGTTGCACCGTAACCGCGAAATGCTCCGGCTGGCATTGTGTTAGTATAAACCGCATAACCGATAAATTTTTGATTGGCGCAACGATACAAACCGAGAGGGAAACAACCTGTGAGATAAACTACTGTGGTAGCGTGATTTCCGTAAGCGCCAGTGTTGGAAATTGCGGTCATATCTTGAGCTACGATCGTACCATCTTTCTTGATTCCAGTTTTCAGGCGAATTTTCATTGCGTGGCGGCTATTGGTAGCCGTAAATTCTTCGTGGCGGGTGAATTCCCATTGCACGGGACGACCTGTTTTCAGAGTGGTAAAGGCACAAAGGTCTTCACTTAAAATTTCTTGTTTGTTGCCAAATCCGCCGCCGATTTTAGTTTTGAATACTCTGATTTTATCTTTGGGGAAATCGAATAGTTTGGATAGTAACGTTTGGCAATGAAAAGGTACTTGCGTGCTGGAACGAATGACTAAATTGCTATCTTCGTCTAGCCAACTAATGCTGATGTGCGGTTCTAAATGAACGTGCTGAACTGCTGGCACATTGTAGGTATTTTCGACGATTAAATCGGCGGTGGCGAAACCTTGTTCTATGTTACCTTTTTCGAGGATAACTTTTCCGGCAATGTTGCGATCGCGTTCCGGTATCTGATACGATTCTGGTTCATCGTGAATTACCACATCCGGTCGATTCATCGCTTCTTCTGGGTCGATGATATGTGGTAAAATCTCATAATCAACTTCAATCAAATCACAAGCTTTTGCTGCAATAGCGACAGATTCGGCAACGATAGCAGCAACGCGATCGCCTACAAATCTTACCTTATTATCTAATAAGTAATGGTCGAGAGGATCTGGTTGCGGTTCGGCGTGTCCCGCCGTGGTGTAGGGAATTCTCGGTACATCTTCGTGAGTAAAAATAGCATGAACTCCTGGGAGTGCTTTCGCTTTGTCGGTGCGAATTTGGCGGATGCGTGCGTGCGGATGAGGAGAACGCAATACCTTTAAATGCAATAATCCAGCCGGGGTATAATCTGGTGTATAAACTGGTTTTCCCGTGACAATTTCTATGCCATCTTGTTTGGGAATGCTTTCACCCACGGAATTTTGGATTTCGGATTTCGGATTTTGGATTAAATCTGCTTTGTTTCCCAGCAAAATACTTTCAACTATAGCTTGATAACCACTACAACGACAGATATTTCCTCGCAAAGCAGAACGCAATTCTGTTTCGGTTTTGCAGTTGATTTTTTCCGCAGTCATTATCGCGCCAGGAGTGCAGAAACCACACTGAAAACCTTGCTTTTGTAGAAACGCTGACTGCATGGAAGACAACTGTCCATCTTTTGCCAAACCTTCGATTGTGGTGACAGATTTTCCTTCAATTCGCATCGCTGGATAAATGCAGCTATGAATCGGTTTGTCATCTACCCAAACAGTGCAAGCGCCGCAATCTCCGGTTTCGCAAACGCGATGCACTCCATACCAACCGAGATGGCGCAATAAACTTAAAAGCGTCGTTCCGGGTACGGTAGTTTCGTTATAGGTTTGTCCGTTAACTTGAAATGTTATGAATTCTGACATAGTATTTCGGCGAGCGATCGCTGCATTAAAATTTGAGTTAAGTGTTGGCGATAAGCTGCACTAGCTTTGTCATCTTCGATAAATTCTGACGGGGGAATTTGAGATAACAAAGCTTCGGCAATTTCTCCAGATGTGGGGATATGGGAAAACTCTATCAGCCGTGGTGACCAAATGCAAGCACCCAAGCCAAATCGCACTTGGGATGTTTTTGGGTGATAGGCTGTTGCGACAATTGAAAGCGCATAAGCAGTCGCAGTAACGCCGATGCGTTTAAAGTTAACCAGCCATTCTAAATTAGATTGAGGAATCCAAATTTTTCGCAAAACTTCTCCTGGTTGTAGGACTGTTTTTTGTGCGCCAGTTTGGAATTCTAAAGCGGAAATTTGATAAGGTTGGTAAGTGCGATCGAATATTTCATAACTTGCTCCCAATGCTACCATCACTGGGGCAAAATTACTGACAGGTAAAGCCAGACAAATATTGCCTCCTACCGTCGCCACGTTCGTTACTTTAAAAGATGCCAAATGGTTAACTGCGCTTTGCAATGCTTTTATTCCCGTCCAAGTTTCCGGGTAGGAAAAATGCAATAATTTTTCCATTTTGCAGGTAGCGCCAATTGCCAAACCTTCTGGGGTGACTTCAATTTCTCGCCAGTTTAATTGCTCTAAATCTACCAAGGTTTTGAGATGCAGTTGCGGTTCGGAGAAAAGCCACGTCCCACCAGCCAGCCAAGCCCATCCAGGTTGCCAGTTGGTGACTGCTTGTAAATCTTTAGGACGTAAGTAGGTTTCGATGTAATGCAGATCCATCTAGTTATCTAACTTTAGCGGATATAGTAATTAATTTAAACAGGATACAGTTGGTCTAATTGTATCAAACTTTGCAGCAAAACGTTAGCTCCTTGGCTGCATTGCTCTGCTGAAGTATATTCTGATTCCGAGTGACTGATTCCGGCGACGCTAGGCACGAAAATCATCCCCATATCGGTGAATTTACCAATTTCTTGGGCATCGTGACCGGCGCGGCTGGGGAGATGGTGATAACTTAATTGTAATTGACGGCAAGATTGTGCGATCGCATCTTTTATTTCCGTTTTGGCTAAGGTTGGTTCCACCCGCAAAGTCGGCTGCATGGAAATTTTCGTTTGCGTGTTGGCTGCAATTACTGATATTTGCTTTTGCAAGTTTATGGCTAGATTATATATATTATATAGATAGATATCGCGAACATCTAGGCTCATTTCTACTTTGGCTGGAATGATATTGGCAGCATTCGGCCAAACGTTAAAAGCGCCCACAGTTGCTACCATATCTCCCTGGCTATTTATCGCTAAATTATTCACAGTTAAAACAACTTGACAAGCCGCAACTAACGCATCCTTTCTCATCTCCATTGGCGTAGTTCCGGCATGATTAGCCTTACCAGTAATGGCGATATTGAATCGATTTTGTCCGACAATTCCCGACACTATACCTATTTGTTTAGCCACAGTTTCTAGCACGACCCCTTGTTCGACGTGCAACTCTAAGTAAGCAGCTATTTCAGATTTACTGCGCTGCGCTGTGCTAAGCTTATCCCAGTTACCACCAATGCGTTCTAAACAAGCTTGAATTGAGGTGCCATCATCGCGGCGATAATATTCCGGATTGCTGACAATATTACCG
>NZ_JACJUP010000551.1:0-4398 GCF_014748295.1 Planktothrix sp. FACHB-1355
CGCCGATGGATGCCTATAGAACAGATACTGATAATGCTTTAGGTGCGCCCCAAATTGACCAAAGTAATAATAGCAATAAAGATTTCCTCAGTTTGGGTATTAAAGGGGAAGCTATATTTAGCTTCGGAACGCTTTTTGCGGGTCAAGTTACTCTCTGGGAGACTACTTGGGGAAATTACACCCAACAATCACAATATGATGAGCAGGTGCAGGTTTTTGTTGGGAATGACTTAAACGGTAGCAATTGGCTGGATATTGGCACTATCAAGAATATTACTGATAATGCTTTTAAGAATCCGCTCGGTGCGACTCTCAATATCAACAACAATAATACTTATAAATATGTCAAACTGATTGACAAATCACCAGCCGGATCTGGCAGAGATGGTTTCGATGTTAATGCTATTGCTGTGATGGGCGTTGAAACTGCTTCTGTTCCCGAACCAGCTTCGGCATTAAGTTTACTAGCTTTGGGTGCTTTTGGTACTGGTTCGGTTCTGAAGCGCAAACAACAAAAATCCTAACTGAAGCAGAAAAGGTTGGCTCATACCTCTTTGGTAATTTTAGTCACAGAAAAAGCATGAAGGATTGCGGCGAAATTAATCGCGTATTTATCGCCGCAATCCTTCAAAATCAGAAAAGTTTTGGATAATTCTCGATCGAGAGTAACAAAAAAGAGTTTAAGCCTGCAAACCTTCCCGCAACTGAGTGCGAGCGGTTTCCAAGGCTTCTTTTAATTTACTCGCATCGCGTCCGCCTGCTTGAGCTAAGTTGGGTCGTCCGCCACCGCCGCCGCCACAAATTTTCGCGATCGCACCAATAAATTTGCCAGCTTGTAACCCTTTTTTATTGACTTCTGGGCTAAAAACTGCTACAAAATTCACTTTTTGCGGTTCGGGAACTGACGCTAGCACTACAGCAGCGTTGCCCAATTTTTGCTGCAATCTTTCGGCTGCTGTTTTGAGGGATTCGGCGTCAACTTCTCCCAACTGTGCAACCAGGATTTTGCCATCGCCGACTGTCTCTGCTTGAGATAGCAATTGGTCGGATTTTGCGATCGCGAGTTCTGCTTTGAGCGCTTCTAGTTGTTTTTGAGTTGACTTCAGTTCGTTTTGCAGGTTGTTGATGCGATCGGGCAATTCTTCCGGTTTCGCTTTCAGGTTACCGCTCAACTCTTTGACTACTTTATCGCGCACGTTCAAATAGTCAAGCACTGATGGCCCCGCTACGGCTTCAATGCGTCGCACTCCAGCAGCTACACCAGACTCAGAAATTATTTTGAAAACGCCTATTTCAGCGGTGTTGCTAACGTGAGTTCCGCCGCAAAGTTCCATCGAAACGCCTGGGAAGTCCAACACGCGCACTTCGTCGCCGTATTTTTCCCCGAACATCGCGATCGCACCTTTTGCCTTTGCTTCTGCTAGCGGTAAAACTTCCACTTTGCCAGCGTGTGCTTCGGCAATCCAGGTATTAACTTGTTCTTCAATTTGTTGCACCTCTTCTGATGTTAAAGCACGGGGACTGTTGAAGTCAAATCGCAGTCTGTCGAACGCTACTAACGAACCGGCTTGCGATATGGAATCATCGACTATTTTTTTCAATGCCGCTTGCAATAAGTGAGTTGCGGTATGATTGGCTTGAGCGCGACGACGACAAGAGCGATCGATTTGAGCGGTGACGGGATCGCCTACGCGCAAAGTACCGCGATCGATGCGTCCGAAGTGAACGAAGAAATCCGATTCTTTCTTGACATCTTCAATTCTGACCACGATACCGTCGCCAGTGATGTAACCGCGATCGCCTATTTGTCCGCCGGATTCTGCATAGAATGGTGTTTTGTCGAGAACGATTTGTAAGTCTGTTCCCGCTTCCGCTGCTTCTACTGATTTGCCGTTGACGAGAATGACTTCGACAATGCTTTGGCTGAGAGGTTGAGTGTAACCCAAAAATTCTGTTGCGTGGATATGTTCGGCGAGTTTATCCAGCGAACCTTGTACGGTTAAGTCGATGGTTTCGTGGGCTTCTTTAGAACGGGTTTGCTGTTCTTCCATTGCTGCTTCGTAGCTAGCCGTATCAACAGTCAATCCTTGTTCGGCGGCAATTTCTTGAGTTAGTTCAAAGGGGAAGCCGTAGGTGTCGTATAGGGTAAAGGCGTCGCGTCCGGAAATTTCTGTTGTGGGATGGGCATCTTGCCCGGAGGATGACAGGCGAGACGCCTGTCCCACAAGAGCTTTTTGGATAATTTCTGCAAGCAGTTTTTCGCCGCGATCGAGGGTTTTGAGGAATTGGTTTTCTTCCCGTTGCAGTTCGGCTTTGATTTGCGCTTCCCGTTGGCGCACGTTGGGATAAGCTGCTTCGGAAAGTGCGATCGCACTCTCTGCTACTTTTGTGATAAATTCTCCTTCAATTCCGATTAATCTGCCGTGACGAACAACGCGACGAATTAATCGCCGCAACACATAACCGCGACCGATATTCGAGGCGCGAATTTCATCGGCTATCATATGAACGACTGCGCGAACGTGGTCGCCAATTACTTTCAGGGAAATTTTGGTTTTCTCATCAGCTTGGGTGTAATCGATTCCCGCAATTTCAGCGGCAGTTTTGATAATTGGGAAAATCAAGTCTGTTTCGTAGTTGTTCGGCACTTTTTGGAGGATTTGCGCCATTCTCTCCAATCCCATACCGGTATCGATGTTCTTGCTTTGCAGTGGTGTCAGATTGCCTTCTACATCCCGGTTGTACTGCATGAACACGAGGTTGTAGTATTCGATGAAGCGGCTGCCATCTTCTAAATCGATGTTGTCGTCGCCGAGTTCGGGGTGAAAATCGTAGTACATTTCCGAACAGGGGCCGCAGGGGCCGGTAGGGCCAGACACCCAGAAGTTATCGTCTTTACCCATGCGTTTGATGCGATGGGGAGGAATGCCGATTTTGTCTCTCCAGATGGCAAATGCTTCGTCGTCTTCCTCAAAAACGCTGACGATGAGGCGTTCTGGGGGCAGTCCAAAGGTTTCGGTTGACAGTTCCCACGCCCAGGCGATCGCTTGTTCTTTAAAATAGTCTCCAAAGCTGAAGTTACCCAGCATCTCGAAGAAGGTGTGGTGTCTGACCGTGCGTCCCACGTTCTCGATATCGTTGGTGCGGATACACTTTTGGGATGTGGTAGCGCGGGGAACTTCTGCTGTTCTCTGTCCCAGGAATATCGGTTTGAATGGCAGCATCCCAGCGATAGTCAGCAGTACGGTGGGGTCTTCTGGCACTAGGGAAGCGCTGGGCAGGATTTTATGCCCCCGCTGGGCAAAAAAGTCAAGAAATGTTTGCCTAATTTCGTTACCGCTGAGGTACTGGGGAGAGGAAGCCATTGGTCTGTATGAAAGTGTGTCGTCAACATTCTAATTTTTACATTTTGTTGAGGACGCGGGGGCATCTTTGTCGGCAGCTAACAGATCCGTCAGAATATTTTGGAGTGCAAATTACTGATGTCTAAGTAAAATTAAGTAGTGTAAAACATCGTAAATTTAAGTAAACAGGTGTTCTCAGGCTATCGGAACCGTGTTAATTTTAGATTGGATACCAAAGAAACACAAATCACAAGGTCAAGACCTGGTGTCCCCCGTCAAAGACCTACTTGCAGCAAAAGAAAAGGCATACGATTATTCGTGGCAAAACGCTCTTGTTAGAGCAATGCCAAACCAACAGTCTGGTAAGACAAAATAATGCGGTCGCCATCATATCAAAGCTGCAATAACTGTCCACCTTAGTAATGAACTGTTCATTCTTCGTCCTAGTTTTTGACGATCGACACTTGAGAAATCCAAAAATTCCGTTCTAGTGTGCCTAGTCTCCTTGACTGGGCACACAGCGTTTTTGGCGGTTAGTGCGATCGCACACCGCTATTTTTATACTTTCAAAAGCAAAAATACAGCGACAATTCGTGGCTATTGGCTGTCATACTTTCCTTTCTTTTTTGCTTGTATCCGCAATTTAATACATTTTTATAAAAATCATACCATCTGGCATAGATTACCCATTAATAGCGATGAATAAATATTATTTTACTTGCACAGCCTATAAGAATAAATTTTCCTCTTACTGAGTTGTTGTACCTGTAATTTACAGATGCTTAAAGGTTGGGTATTCGTGAGGTCTCATCTTCACAATTTTTTCACCTTTACCGTGTAAACTTATACCACAACTTTTAACAAATTTATAGGAAAGTTAAAATGGATACAACAACCTTACTTAGCAAAATAGTAAATGGCAAATCTTTCAATGGCATAAGCTTGAGTGGCACTAACTTGAGTAATAAGTAGTCGGACAAAAGTAATCGACACTGTATGAACTTTTGTTAAGGCACTTGCAGGAGTGCCTTCGCACAGCGTGCCGTAGGCATAT
>NZ_JACJUP010000552.1:0-4391 GCF_014748295.1 Planktothrix sp. FACHB-1355
CGATCGGTATTGCGGGAAGTCACCCACTCGGAAGGGCAAATTGTCTTATTTATAGATGAACTGCATACCGTCGTCGGTGCGGGTGTGGGCGCTCAAGGGGCGATGGATGCGGGCAACTTGCTCAAACCGATGTTAGCGCGTGGGGAATTGCGCTGCATTGGCGCAACTACGTTGGATGAGTACCGCAAGCACATCGAAAAAGATGCGGCGTTGGAAAGGCGCTTCCAACAAGTTTACGTGGATCAACCTACAGTTGAAGATACGATTTCGATTTTGCGGGGACTGAAGGAACGCTACGAAGTTCACCACGGGGTTAAGATTACAGACTCGGCGTTGGTGGCGGCGGCGACGCTTTCCCATCGCTACATCTCCGATCGATTTTTGCCAGATAAGGCGATCGATCTGGTCGATGAAGCAGCTGCTAAGTTGAAAATGGAGATCACCTCAAAACCGGAAGAGTTAGAGGGGATCGATCGGCGACTGATGCAGTTAGAAATGGAGAAGTTGTCCCTGGAAGGGGAAGAAAGTAAGGCATCGCGAGAACGTTTGCGCGGAATTGAAGATGAAATTACCGAATTGAAGGAAGAACAAGAACAACTTTCTTCCCAATGGCAAGGTGAAAAGAATCTTCTGGAAGCGATCAATACTTTAAAAGAGGAAGAAGAACAACTGCGGGTGCAGATCGAGCGAGCTGAAAGAGCTTACGATCTCAATAAGGCCGCGCAGTTGAAGTATGGCAAACTGGAGGGAGTGCAGCGCGATCGGGAAGCGAAAGAAGCGGAACTTTTGAAACTGCAATCCCAAGGTTCCACCCTGTTGCGCGAACAAGTCACCGAATCCGATATCGCCGAAATCGTCGGTAAGTGGACGGGAATTCCCGTTAACCGCCTGCTAGAGTCGGAACGGCAGAAACTATTGCAATTGGAAGCGCAATTGCATAAAAAAGTAGTCGGACAGCAGGAAGCCGTCTCAGCCGTTGCAGCGGCGATTCGACGCGCTAGGGCGGGAATGAAAGACCCAGGAAGACCGATCGGCTCATTTCTGTTCATGGGGCCAAGTGGAGTCGGAAAAACGGAGTTAGCCCGCGCTTTAGCCCAGTTTTTGTTCGATTCCGAAGACGCCTTAGTGCGAATCGATATGTCCGAGTACATGGAAAAGCATTCCGTATCGCGCCTAGTGGGTGCGCCTCCCGGATACGTCGGATACGAGGAAGGCGGACAACTTTCGGAATCGATTCGCAGGCGTCCCTACTCGGTGGTGTTACTGGATGAAGTGGAAAAGGCGCACCCGGATGTGTTCAACATCCTCCTCCAAGTGTTGGATGATGGGAGAATCACCGATTCCCAGGGGAGAACGGTCGATTTCCGCAATACTGTAATTATAATGACGAGTAATATAGGCTCGAATTTAATTATTGACCTATTAGGCGAGAAGCAAGGACGAACAGATAAAAAATCAGAACTTGATTCTGCAATCCAAAATCCCAAATCTAAAATCCAAAATTGGGATGATTCCCAATACGAACAAATGCGTAAAAAGGTGATGGACGCCTTAAGAAAACATTTCCGTCCGGAATTTCTCAACCGCGTCGATGAACCGATCATATTCCACACCCTCAGTCGCAGCGAATTGCGGCAAATTGTGAGCATTCAAATGCAGCGCATTCAAAAATTACTCGCCGACCAAAAAATCAACATCGAACTCAAACCAGCCGCCCAAGATCGTTTGGCAGAAGCAGGCTACGATCCAGTATACGGCGCTCGTCCCCTGAAAAGAGCGATTCAGCGAGAGTTGGAAAATCCCATTGCTACCATGCTGCTGGAGGGCGCTTTTGTTCCAGGCGATATAATTGCGATCGACTGCGCTGATAATAAGTTAACATTTAGCAAAAAACAGGCAATTGGCTTATTAGAGCCTCAAAAACTGCCTTCTTAAGGCGATCGTAATGATTAAAGTTTTTCTCCTCTGTTCTGGGCTGGGCAACGTCCAGCGCGGTTATGAGTCCTTTTTCCAAGAGTGCTTTTCTGTTTTATCGCAGGAATCTTCTCTTGACGTAACTCTCTTCAAAGGAGGTGGTAATTCTCAGGAAAAATCCATAAATTTATGGAATATGCCGCGCTCTAGTTGGATGGCAGTTAAACTGGGAAATTTAGTGAAAAACTTGAGTGAATTTTTGAAAAAAGGAGATTATTTTCTCAAACAAGAAGGCTACTTCATTGAAGAAGCTTCATTTGTTTTTAGTCTATTGCCATTTATACAGAGTCAAAAACCAGACGTAATTTATTTCAGCGATGATGGTTTAGGTTATCTACTTTGGCATTGGCGGCGGTTGACAAAACAAAATTATAAGTTACTTTTCCGTAATGGTGGCCCGTTTTCTCCTCCTTTTACTCGTTGGAATCATGTACAGCACTTGACTCCAACGAGCTTTCAAAATACTCTAAATTATCAAGAACCTGCGGCAAAACATACTCTGCTTCCTTCTGGATTCAATATACCGTCCGAACTACAAATGCTTTCAGCCCAGGAGCGAGAAGTTTTACGAAATAGGCTGGGATTACCTAAAGAGAAACCTTTAATTCTTTCCGTAGCAGCTATTAACAGTTTTCACAAGCGAGTGGATTATATTATTCATGAAGTTGCTACTTTGCCAGAGCCAAGACCATTTCTTTTACTATTGGGACAAAAAGAAAAGGAATCAGATAAACTAATCCAGTTAGGCAATCAATTATTAGGTTCAGATAATTTTCAAATAAGAACAGTACCTCGCAATCAAGTAGATGATTATTACAGAATTGCTGATGTTTTTGTGCTAGCTTCTTTGCGCGAAGCATTTGGGCGCGTGTTTGTCGAAGCTATGTCATATGGGTTACCATGTTTAGCTCATGATTACGATATTCCCCGTTATGTGTTGGGGAAAGAAGGTTATTTTGCTAATTTTGAATTGTCAGGAACCTTGGCAAATTTAATAACTAAAGTTCTCAGTGAAAGTCTGGATAAGCATAAGCGCCTCGGTTACCATCGTAGCGTTTACGATCGCTTTAGTTGGGAGCAACTTCGCCGAGCTTATGTTGATATGATTGAGCGTTGTGCTGTGGGTAGTTAGGAAGGTGCGATCGCTTAAGTTCATCTTTAACTATACTTCTAAAGCGCCTTGCTTCAAAAATTAGTATTTTTACACAGTCTGCCGCAGATATCCCAGTATTGTACTGGTATTGAATAATCCTTTAAATCTACTAACTAAAGCCTGAGCCTGAGCCGTAGGCAGCAGCAAGATTACAGCTATTTTAAGTAATACTTTTAAAATAATTCTTGAGAACAAGATAGCACGATCGTTCTTCACGGTATACCAGAGAAATCTTCCAGCTTCTAAAACTCTACGTCGTTCTACAAAGCCTTCAAGTGCCTTGAAAGTTAAGTATTTATAGGTGTTAGCAATACTGTGCTTTTTCAAATGTTGTAGAGACTCAGGAGCTTGAGAAAAGGCTCGTTCAATAACTTGCAAGCAAGCTACCTCCATCTTCCCAAGATTAGAAGATGCTGAATTAGCAGAAATTCGATATAAAACTTGTACTGATGGCACCGCGACAAATTGATAGCGTGCAGCCAAGCGCAACCACATATCCCAATCCTCAGCAGGAGGAAGTGACTCATCAAAGCTACCAACTTGGTTTAAAGCATCTCTGCGAATCAAAGGGTTAGAGCCATGTTCCAAAAAATCAGTCAACAACATCTGTGCATAAACATTACCAGTTAGGTTAATATGATTTCCTCGACGCAAAAATTGCCCGGATTCATCTATACAATCAGTCCAGCTATAAGCAATAGCTGCTTGAGTATTTGTCTGTAAAGCTTTTAATTGCAGCTCTAGTTTATCCGGCATCCATACGTCATCTGCATCTAAAAAGGCAATGAATTCACCATGAGCTATAGAAAGTCCACGATTTCGGCTAGCAGCTTGTTTAGCATTTGGATAAGAGAAAACCTTTAATCGATTATCTTTGATGTTAGCAATAACTTCCAAAGTACTATCAGTAGAACCGTCATTAATAATAATTAACTCCCAATCGGAAAATGTCTGCGCCAAAACTGATTCTATGGTTTCTCGAATTGTTTTTTCACCGTTATATACTGGAATAATTACAGATATTAATGCCATATTAGTTAAATTAAATTATTTGCGACTTATTTCAGACATAATTGCATCAATAATTGGCTGGGGAGCATTTTGCTCTTTAAAATAATCCTGTAGTTCTCCTTCTAGCCTGCTTCTCAACCAGAAATCGCTAGCAATAACTTTAATAACTTGCCGAACATAAAAATTTATATACTTCCAGCTAGGTATATGTTTATAATCCCAATAAATGATATTTAACATATGCCATATATTA
>NZ_JACJUP010000553.1:0-4312 GCF_014748295.1 Planktothrix sp. FACHB-1355
CGACGCTCTTCCGATCTGTATTTTGTCTGGGTTTGGCGCTATAATAAACGATAACTGGTTGCCTGGAATTTACTTGATGCCGGAGTATCTCAGAACTGGCATTGTAGTAATTCACCAGTTACCTCGTACTCCTGAAACTCTCTGGTTAAGGATTTTGGGTAAAGGTAACGTCCAAAAGCAGGCAATTGATGAAATCGTCGCCCTGTCAGCAGATAACCCTTTACGTTCCAACGCCGTCAAGCTGCTGTATAACTTACGGAAAAACTTGCAAATTAATGACATTCCAGATGAAGAGGATAGGGAGTTAATTATGAGATTAGCACCACTTTACGAACAAGACCGCGAACGAGCTATCCAAGAAGGTATTCAGCAGGGTATTCAGCAGGGTATTCAGGCAGAAAGGCGTCAGATAGTAGAAAATTTGCTGCAAGTTCGATTTGGGTTATTGGACGAACAGCTAGCGGCAATTATCCCCCTCATATTGACTTTGCCGCCAGCAGAATTTACTCCCATGTTATTGCAATTATCCCGTGCAGAATTATTGGCTAGGTTTGCCGAACAAAACTAAGGCTTTGTTTCGACTATTGTCAGGTGCGTTACACTGCGTTAACGCACCCTACAACAATGACTAATGACAAATTACTAATTCCAAATATTTCGCCAAAAAGGTTGGGATTGATTTTGAGTTACGGGAAGCTTTTTGCGAATATCATTGATATTCCATCCAGTTAGCTTAGCTAAAGTTTGTGCTTCCTGTTCAAATCTTTGACCTAAAGATTTTTTGTATTGTTGACCTGCTTCACATCTGGCATCACCTTCAAAGGGATAGCGCAGAATATATCGTCCCTGGAATGTTTGGCGGTTTGCGGTTTCTTGGAACATCAAATCTTCGGGAAACTTATCGCGGGTATAGCGCACATGAAGGCGGGTAATAAAAACATTATTACCTCTGGCGGGAGTAAGCCAAAAAACACCAGCTTGTTTCAGTTCTTCTTGATTTAACGGTTCTGCCGAACAAGGGTCGCAGTTACTCATATCCCAGGCATATTCCATAAATGCTACTTTTTTGTCTTCTTGAGTGTAAGCTGTAGCAAACATGGCTTTGTAAAAATCGCCAAATTCTTTCTTGACAAAGACAGGAATTTCTGCATCTGATGGCACTTTGACTGTGCGGTAATTGGTAACTTCAGCTTGTCCTTTCGGCGATAAGATATACACAATTAAATCTTGCTCTGCGGTAGCGTTTACCATACCCAGACGAATCGGTAGCATAAATCTGGGCGATTCGTAGGCTATTTGTAGCGGTCGCAAATATTGATAACCGGATTTTTGAAATTCGGCGAGGTTGACTTTAGCAACGAAGAATTTCATGTTTTGCCGGATATAAGGTTGCAATAGTTGACTTGCACCCGCAGGAATTTTATAGCCGTTGCGGTTTAGCCAAGTTTGCAAACCATTTGATTCTGTAGCGCTTAAAATTAAAATGTCGTATTCTCCGACGCTGAAGCGAGATTCGACGGTGACACCAAAGGCGTTATCCTCATCCCTAGCCCTTCTTAATCGGGCTGCGTTCATTACTGCCCCTCCTCTTGTTACACCGCCTTCCGTCTCATAAACTGCACAAGGGTCTGGGTCGAAATATTCTACCAGTCGAGGCGCACTAAAAGCATCTAAACGTTCGATAATTTTGGGGTCGCCAACGCGCACTTGTTCTTGTTGTAAAACTACAGGAACGGGGACGACTAAGGCAAAGTCTTTGGCATTTCCTTGATAGTCGTTTGCCATTGTTAAAATAGTGTTGCTAGCATCGCGGGCGATGATTACTTGGGAAGCTTTGTTGTAAAGTTTGCTGTCTGCTTTGGCGACATAAAAACCGCAAAATGCCCAGGCTGTAGGGGCAAAGCAAATGACAGCTAGTAATGTTATAAGTGAAGTTATCAAAATACGAAATAGCTTCATAGTAAGTTCCTTTTTTTCAGTTACCCTTGGTAAGGTGGGCAGCGCCCACCCTACAATCCTATGTTGTTAATTGCTGTCTGCGGCTGAAGGATAAATTACTTTTGACAAATGACCAGGAAAATTTGGGTGCTGTCCAAAGGTAATCTAGAATAATTGTTAAGGGTGCAAGCGCAAACAATGCCCAAAATACTGCTGTGGAAAGGAAGAAGTAATTACGGAGGATAAAGGTTAGGAGGGCGATGCTGGCTGCCCATAACAAACGACTTATTTTGGCATTGGGAATTGAGCGGGGGTCGGTAATCATAAATAGGGCAAACAGTAATAATGACCCGCTCATTAACTTGTGGAAATATACGTCCCAAGTCCAACCGAGCCAAAGGTTGCGAATGGCTTCTAGTAAGGCGTAGGAACCTAAAAAAGCGGCGGTGGTGTCCCATCGCCCGACTCGTTTTAATATCATGCCGCCGGTGCCTAAAAATAAAAGTGCATACCACCAATCTTCTCCCCATTGTCCGGGTGAAACCCAGGCGTCTTTGGTGAAGGTGATAGCTGCAATGATGCCGAAGTTGGCGGGGTTAAAAAAATGCTTGTGATGGATTTGAAAAATAAATTTACTTAAGATTGCCAGGGATGCGGCGAGAATCATTGTGCTGTAATGTTCGGTTCGCAGTAAGAGAGAAAGGCTTAATGCGGTGATGGCGGCGCTGCGAAGTGAGGTCGATTTTTGGGGGTTGATTAAATTGAGGTTGGGTTGATGGGGGTAATTGTCCGATCGCTTCAGCAGATTTGCGATATTCTGTTTAAGGTGCGGGGCGATGGATGTGGCACGCTCTGCTAGCCATTGGGTTACCAGGCAGGTGACGATCGCAACTACAATTAACTCAGGCCGCAGTGTCCAGTCCCTTGTCCCAATGCCCAAGATGAGGAACAGGGATAAAAACAAAATTTGATAGTCTCGGATATCTTTTAGCAGCATTGCGCGTATCGGTAAAATTGCTTTGTTCTCAATTTAGATAACCCGAAGACCAAAATAGTTGCTGTGCAACAAAATTGTTACAGTTGTCACCAGTCAGTAGTCAGCAGTCAGTAGAAAAGAACAACTGACTGACTACTGACAATTCACAGCTAGACAACTCACCAAACTTCAGCCAGCTTTTTGAGAAAATGCGGCGTTTCGATGTGCTGCTGCTGTAACGAAGGTGCGGAAAATTTGCTGCTGGCGGGTGTCTTGGAGGGAGAGTTCTGGATGCCATTGCAGCGCTAGAGCCCACGGATGATGTTGATGTTCTAATGCTTCGATGACGCCATCAGATGCTTGGGCGGTAAGACGCCAGCTTGGTGGGATGGTGCTAGCTGCTTGATGGTGCCAAGAGACAATTTTTGCTTCTCCTGGGCCAATAATTGTGGCAAGGCGGCTATTTGGGGTAATTTGAACGTTATGCTCGCACGGACTCGCTTGTTCGGCACGGTGGACTGTGGTTTCGCCAAATTCATCGGGCAAATGGGTTACCAATTTACCGCCACTGGCGACTACCAGTATTTCTAAACCGCGACAGATGCCTAAGATGGGAATATCTGTTTCCAGAGCGAGTTGGGCTAGGGATAGCTCGAAGCGATCGCGCTCTGCGTCCACGTTATATATGCTAGGATGGGCTGCGCCGTTATAGGCGGCTGGGTCAATATCGCCCCCGCCTGGGAAGACAATCCCATCTACCCATTCCAGGATAGTAGCGAGGTTGGCTTCCCCTGGGGTTAGCAGCATGGGTAAACCACCAGCGAGGCGCACTGCGTCTACATATTCGCGCCGCACACAAAAGCTGGCAGTTTGACGTTGACTGGAGGTAGTGATGCCGATGAGCGGTGGATGAAATTTCATGCGATCGTCTCAGTTTATGATATTGGGCGGGCAACTAAATACTCAGCCCTGAAGATATTATTCCCCGCTCATGGAATATCTATATAGCTGGAGTCGATTTTAGATTAACGATCGTGGCCAGTTTGTATCCGCAGATACTTAGGCTATAAAAAAATGAAATTTCCCATTCTTCGGGGTTTAGCATCCGAATTCAGGCAAAATAAACTAAATTTTGACAAATGCACTTGCTGAATAGATTCCACTATCACTCAAAATAGAAGGAATGACTGAAGCAAAAATTTGCCTCAGTTTGACGCGCACAACTGCTGATGACCCAGGATTAGAAACATATCAATCCCTATGCTCAAACTCATCACTTTGCTGATTGCCAGTACGATGACTGTGATGGCTGGTGCGACAATTTCACCAGCTTTGCCCCAAATGCAGGAATTTTTTAACAACGAACCCAATTCAGAATTTTGGGTTAAACTTCTCTTG
>NZ_JACJUP010000554.1:0-4373 GCF_014748295.1 Planktothrix sp. FACHB-1355
ATGAAATACTTGTTGGTAAAGCTGATATTGCTGCACTGCCATTGCAAAGTGATGCCCCAGCGCTTCCGCAAGTTCAATTTCTTGGGGAGTCCAGTTGCGAGGTTGACCTTTTTTTAACTCTCTCCATGTCTCGAAGGAGCGACGGGGATAGTATTGTCGCCGATCGGGGTCGAACTGTCCAGCCCACAAAGTTTCGGTGTCAATTTCATCGCGAAATATCGTTAGATAGCCGAGAAATCTTTGCCTGTACTCCAAGGGAATTATTAATAATCCGCGAATTTTCGTAGATCGAAATGCGGTCGCGAGTATTCGATAGTGAGAGTCTTGATATATATCGGCGATCGCACGCACGCGAGTTGCTGTTTTCGCAACTTCTGGATAGCCAATTACAGCGGAAGACCAGCAGGGGTACTGTTCGATAAATCGGGGATCTGGTATGGGGCATCGGGCACAGGATATCGATAATTCTCCCTGTGTTTGTGACGGCTCAACAATGTTACCGCCGCACAAGTCAACTGTTTGGTTGGGTTGAGTGCCGCAGGTATATACTCGGTCGTGCGCTAAACTTTCAATTTCAGGATGAAAGTCTGATGTGCGGATGTAAATTCTGCCTCCCGCACCCTGAAAGACAGCAACGGTTTCCTCTAAAGCTGTTTGCAGTTGAATAGTTGGTTGGGCGTGCAGCAGGGTCGCAACTCGGTTGATTGTGGCTTCTCGTTGCGCTTGTTGACGGGCAAGGCTGAGTAGGTTAGATTGACCGATCGCGATCGAAACTTGATCGGCTACTTGTTGGACAGCATCCAGCTCTAGTTCCGAAATAGGCTTTGCTTCGGAGTGGTGAGATACCAGTAGCCCCCATAAATGGGGCTGTGCCTGGTGGGTTCTCACATCGTAATAGAGAATCGGCACTACTAAGGAAGACACCACTCCCATTGCTGTCAGATATTCAATATGGCATGGGTCTACAGGTCGGTAGCGGATATCCTCTTTTTCGAGAGGCTCGCCTGTTTGAGCGCAGTCGAGGGGACTTAAACCGATTTGCTGCGAAGCGACATCCACGATCGAGCGTTGTCTAGCTTTGATGAATTGTTCGCGGGCTTCTAGTGGAATGTCATCGGCTGGAAAATTCAAACCTAGTAGAGAAGGGAGGCGATCTTCGTCGATCGATTCCGCAATCACTTCGCCGCTGCTATCCGGATGGAAGCGATAGACCATGACCCGATCTGTACCCAAGAAAGCTCGTATTTCCGCTACAGTTGCTCTCAAAATTTCCTGTAACTCTAATGATTGACGGATGCGGTTAGTCATCCGACGCAGCAATAGTTCCCGATCGATGGCTGGCGGTATTTGGGGTGTCTTCTTTGTAAAAGTCATTGCTTATATCCAAAAAATTTATCAAATTATCAAGTCCGAACTTATGCACTCTGGGGCCAGAAATTGGATTTTAAGGTGGGGGCGGGTTTTCCCAAACCTGTCTGTACCAACTACTAAATATTTATTTAAACGCGCCCCTACTAAACCCACGATTTTTCATAGAAGCCTGCTGTGTTTACCCAAGCCCTAAGAATTTGTCCTTACTCAAATATTAAATATTCTTAAATTATATGTCCATAACTTCACAAAAATCATTATTTGTTTGCATAAATTCATTATTCTTGACAGTGGAGTCGCGGCGGAAAGGTTGCCAACCCTGGAACAGTTTCTGCGAAAGACGAGAGGGGATCGCCAAAAAAGATATTGGCGACCACTAGCCAGCGATAAACACGATCTTACTTAATGGCTGGAAAATCTCCGCATCTACTTTCATTTAATAGCCACGAGTTTGCCAGCTTAAGGGACTTTTTTCTCCAACGATTAGATATCAGACTTGATTTTGTAGAACCTATGCGCTCCTTTTTATCCGAGTTTTATTTAAAAAGAATATTAATACCCGATTATTTTTAGCTTGTCAACTAACTTAGGTAAAAAATATCTATTTTAAGGTCGGCCTATGGGTTTAGTTAGATGGAAAAACAAAAAAAGAAAATCTCTTTTATTCGACCCAAGAGCGCCTAACCCCTATTTTTACAAAGGCGTTCGCGGATTTCTTGGCGAACGCTCATGAGAACTTGACCTAAATGGTTTTGGCCAGTGCGATCGCTCCCGCAACCCCAATAGTAGTCAGTGGGCGAGTTTTCCACAATTACTTTATCGCCTGTGGAAAGGAGAATTGTTTGGATGTCCTCATGGGTAATAAACTTGGTAAGTACCGCTGACCGCATAATGGCGCACTTAACTTGCTCCCAGTCGGGACGGACTTTGCGGGTGCGATCGCGTCCCACAGAAGCGGCCATTTCCGGAGTGGGGGCCTTGTGAATTATTTCGATCGAATGTGCATCTTCTGTACCCCAAAATTTATGGGCTTGATAATAATGCTCCACCGTCGGCCAATATTCCCCGTCTAAATGAATGCCGTGGGGAGAGAAATTAGAAAAACAGCCGTAAGGTTCGCTTACCTTGTAAAAGTAAATCGTCATTTGAAAGCTACAATGTTATATTTCAACTTTTACCATGCCCAGCCGTCCTCTAATTTTTCCCAGAAAGCTTGAGATCGCCGATAATCAGCATTAGTTAGTAAACCTGTCGGAGATGCAAGCGTGTCCGCTGATGGATTTGAGAAAACTAATTTCGGTTGGCAGGTGCAGCAGTTGCAGCAGCAGTTTTGGGAGTGGCTGGAATTGAAATTATCCCAAACGCCCAGAATACCCAATATATCGACCCCAGACTGGTTAGGCGACCTACTATGGCCGATATTCAAAGCGGTATCTTGGATAATAGTGGCGGCGATCGCTACCTGGTTACTTTGGCAGCTGTGGCTGATCTTGCGTCCTTACCTACGTTCTCTCAGCTTTGAGATGGGGAACTCGGCAAATCAATCAACGCCTGCAAAAGAGATCGCAACAGCAGATTGGGTGAAGCGATCGCAGCAATTTTACCAACAAGGTAACTACGGCGAAGCCCTGCGATGCCTTTACATGGCAATGTTGCAGAAACTGCACGACTCTGGCATAATCCTCAACGACCCCAGTCGCACAGATGGTGAATATCGGCAATTAACCGAGACTCTGCCCAAACAAGAGTCGTATCAAATTTTACTTACTACTCACGAAGAACTTTGTTTTGGTAACGCGGAGATTTCCCCAGAAACCTTTGAGCTATGTCAGCAGGCTTATCGGAAAATCGATCGAAAATGAAACTCACACAACGCTATTTATGGCTGGCGGCGCTGACTGTAGCGGTAATAATTCTCCTCACCCTAATGGCGGCTCCGCTTGCTACTAAGCTCAGTAGCGGTTCTACTTACAGCCGCGCTCCCGATGGCTACGGTGCTTGGTACGCCTTTATGGCAAAACGGGGGACGCCGATCGAACGTTGGCAAAAAGCCGATTTACCGGGAGTTAGCCTTCAGAAATCTCAATCCAAAATCCAAAATCCAAAATCCAAAATCCAAAATTCCATCACTCTACTGCGGGTTCACAACCAGCTAGATTATGATTCGCTTTATTATCGGGAGCGGGAATGGGTGGAAGCTGGCAATAAGTTAGTCATGTTGGGAGTGCGCCAACCGGTGACAGAGGCAAATTTTAGCACTGTGCCAGAAAGTCAGACGGGTAAAGTAAAAATTGAGACACGACGGCGGCGGCAATTGCAAGCAAAAGAAGAAATCAGGTTAGCCGATCGCTTCGGTGCGATAGTTTGGGAACAAAAGTTAGGCAAAGGAAAGATAATTTACGCCACTACTCCCCATCTTGCCGCCAATGCTTATCAGGACGAACCCGGTAACTATCAATTTTTAGCACAACTGGTGAGTGAGGGTAGCAAATCTATCTTTGTAGATGAATATATCCACGGCTACAAAGATAAAGAAGAAATCGTTGCAGAAGGTAAAGGCAGTTGGATAACTTATTTAGCCAAAACGCCTTTGGTGAGTATTTTTGTACAAGCAGGTGTTATCCTCCTAGTACTGGTGCTGGCTAACAACCGCCGCCTGGGACAACCGATTACCCTGGCATCGCCAACAGTAGATAACAGCGAAGCTTACATCCAAGCGCTAGCTGGCGTTTTGCAAAAAGCTAATAGTAGCGAGTTTGTAGTGGAGGCGATCGGCAAAGAAGAGCAAATTCAGTTGCAAAAAGCTTTGGGATTGGGAACGACACCGATCGATCGCGAAAGCCTTATCAACGCCTGGGTACAACAAACAGGGCGTCCCGCCGCCGAACTGGAACAAGTGCTGGAATTACAATCTACAAAACGTCGAATTAGCGAGCAAGAGTTGCTAAGCTGGTTAGGAAAATGGCAAAGGGTTAATCAATTGTGATAAAAGTCGAAAGTCA
>NZ_JACJUP010000555.1:0-4372 GCF_014748295.1 Planktothrix sp. FACHB-1355
CTCAAAATAATTGGTTGATACGGTGGGTGGACTTGTTGCCACTCAATTTCATATTGGTGATCGCCATAATCTTTTTTAAGCTTTTCACAGACAGTGTTAAGCGTATCTTGCCAAACAGACTTCTTTGGGACTTCAGCATTAGGATGAACCATGACCCAAAACAAAGACTCATGATAAATCACAGTCAAATTTAATAAATTACCCAAATGGTAACTAATTTTGTTGCGTAACTCCTTTGTAACCGTAGGAGTTAGACTAAAACAACCGATTCTAGGGTCAGCCTGAAAAGCAAAAGTAAATATCTCACTTGCATACTGTTCAACTGAAGAATCTACCATATATTCCACCTATCAACTATCGTGAGGATAAACGGAGAAATCCCCAGGTTAAATTCTGGGGATTTTAAGTTACTTATGAACCCGGTTTTTGTTCTGGCATCATACATTTATCGGAATCGCAACCTGCTGGCCCTGCTTCCGTTAAATAGCCGGAATCGTAACGACTCAAAGCAGTATGAAAATCATCTGTCTGACGGCGCATTTCTACTTCTTTTATGAGTCGATCGTACTGCTGTTTTGCAATTGGCTCAAACGGTAAGCGAGGGAAGGTTTGCAAGTCATCGAACCTTGCTAAAAGTGCGGCAGAAATATAGCCTTCGTCATCCCGTATCGCTTCATAAATCCGACTCCCTAAAGCTTCTATTTCATTTTCCCGCAACTCAATTGTGGCACTTGTGTTATGCCGCACATAAAATTTCTGGACTTGCATATAAAAGTCCATTTGAGCTAAAGCTGAGAACTTGCTGATGTCAATTTCATCGGCACCGGGTAAGTCAGCCCAAAGTACGGAAACGGGTATTTCAACTAGCCATTCCGAACAACGGGGATCGAAGGGATCGTTTAGGAGATTCCCATGTTCATCTTTGTCAGATTGCGAGGGAATCACATTGTAACCGTAGTCGATACAAGCGAGGGCTACCGGGTCGTTTTTCCGGAAGGTAATCCGCCGAATAAAACGCTGCGCTTTGGGTGGATGCCATCCGGGAGATGCGCCAGTTAAGAGAGATTTTGTCCCGCTGGGTTGGATAGTTGTACAGCGATTGGGGCGTTTGAGGTTGTGACGATCGCAATAATCCCACACTACCCGATGCACTATTTCCCGCCAACGAGTGAGATATTCTTCCTCACGCCGTTTAAACTCAATTCCTTGTTCGGTTTCCGGGCGTCCTTCTTCCCACCAACGCAACCAATCGACACCAAAAGCATTCACAAAAAAGTCAAATAAACCCGTGAATGATACACCTACAATCGGGTCTAATTCGCGACTGTATTGATAGCGCGGTTCCAAGAATTTGTGATTGAGTAGCGTTGCTACTGATAAAGCACCAGCAGTAAAAGCTTCCTCTTGCTCTTTGTAATTGTATGGATCGATTTGGTTAAGGTGGATCTCCGAAAGGTTGCAGTGAAAATTAGAGCCAATAATTTCCAATATTAATGTTATCCTAGAGGCTGTTTATCCTCTAGTTCTACAGGTTTATTTCCCTGTAGTTCCGAGTACATTTTCTACAAATGAACGGAAACAAGCAAGAACTTCTTTGCGGTTGGTTTGGTATCCCAGTAAAGCTTTACTTAGCGTTCTTTCATCCTTGATGCCAAATTCTTGCTCAATTTGGTCATAAAAAGGTTGAAGAACTGGCTTGATTTTATTAAGCTTACAACTCAGAATCGCCTGGGCGTGGTTTTTAGCAAAATCAAGAGCCATTTTCTGGATGACCGAAGAATTTTCACTAGAGGTTTTTGAGAAAGTGGCAGCATTAGAGCATATAATCAAGAGATCTGGCGTAAATGTACTCCAAGGTTGACTTGAGATAGTTCCCTTTGTAGTGACCGCAATAAGTCCTTCCATTCATTTTTGTAGCCCGACACTCTTGGAGAAATTATATTCTCTAAATTATCAATATGACAAATAAAGCTATTACCTATGAGCAATATAGATAACTTATTTTATTTACCATCTCTGTTTAGAGTTTCATTCTCTACTCTGTACGGTACTAGAAGGCGTTACCCTTTCTAGTTACCACGGAATTAGCATCTCAGCCTTCTCCGTTTTTGCCGGGTGATTAACGTGAGGCAAAATTACTTACCACACGGATTTAAGCCCACACGGGCTAATCGATGCTCTAATTCACTTTTGTCTACACTAGAATAATGTTCTTCAATCCATTCTTTTGCATTTCCTTGTTCGTAAGTTTTGAGAAATTCCAATTTCTTTTCAGGTGTTTCCAATAGATCGCTATTAGCTCTGGCAACTGCCTCGCCAGCCCATTGAATTGCCCCTTCACCAGAATAATACTGTTTGCGAACTGCTTCAAGACATTCTGACAAGGTTGGTTTGTGATGAAATACTCTGGTATGATTTGCCATTCTCAAAGCATCTCGCTCTGGATCGATGCGCCAGTTACCATCAGCATCTTGTTGCCAAAGGTTAGATTTAGCATTAGCAAATAATTCATCTTCGCTAAAGCCTTGGCGCATTCCCGCACTATTATGGGTCAAATACCCATCGCAGTAGAAACAATGAGCTTCTTCTACTTCAATATCATAAGTTTGGACATGATCGTAACTGCCCAATCCTTTGACTGTCACTGGAATATCTAAAGAGATATCTGCCTCGGCAATATAGCGTTCGTAGTTAGCATCAACCAAGCGAGAACCTTGGAATCCCATTTCGCGCATCTCGCTGTAGGTGTAAGCTTCCCGCATAATTGTACCGGGAACGGTAAAACCATACATTTTCAGACCTTGCTGTAGTTCTCCTTTAGCAGAATGGGGAGCAATTAGCGCGTTGTAACGTTCCTTAAATGCTGGAATTGTCAAGCTATATTTATGCTGCCATGCTTGATTTTCTGGTTGTACTATTTTGAGTCTGCCAGCAATTCCCAAACTAGATAAAACGGCTGCAACTTGTCTGACAAATGAGCGATAAACGGTGGTAACTAAATGAGGTGGGCGGTTATTAATAGAGCCGTCACTATCCATTAATCCAGCTAAGTAAGCAGATCTGATATCTACAGAACCCTGCAAAATAAAGCTAGGAACTTCTAAGGAAACATTAGGCTGTTTAATGTAACGATGGAAGTATTCAGCGAATCGAATAGATGAACAAACTGATTTAGCTGTATTTTCGCCGTTGACAACACCGTGGCAAGCGGTTAGGCCGAATAAAGCTAAAGCAGCATCTATTTTAGATTGAATTTTGGCAACAAGTTCTGGCTGGCAATTGTTGGCTGCCCAGGTAACAAAGCCGTAAGGTTTACCATGTTTATTCCGACCGATCGCAACATAGCCATCCCCCTGAGTAAAGCCAATTAACCAAGCTATATCAGGGGTAAGTTCGGGGATAATTAACTGTTTGGCTGTTCGACTTTGAGAAGGTCTCGATTCTGTAATATCGGGGGGTAAGTGAGCGATCGTACCTGGAAGGATTTGTCTATTGTGTAACAAGCGATCGCCTTCAGATAAACTAGCAAGATATTTCCAGGTAATCCCACCCTTACCATCTGCAAGAACTGCTTGTCTGTGGTTTAAAGTTGCTCTTGGATAAGTACCATTGGTTTCAATTTCGTAGACATCTTGAAACCCTTGATCGAACTTATTAACAACTCGCCGGAATCCTAGCGGTGTTTGTACTAAGTCACCTACTTGCACGTCGCGGATAGGAACTAAACCTTTGGAAGTATGAACTAAAGCATCTTCGGGAAGACAGCGACGAATGTTACCTGCCACAATTGTGACGGCTGCTTCATCAATTAATAAACAGCATTCGACTGAATTTAATTGTCTACCTACTGCTTTATTCAAAATTGCCGTACACCGCTCATAAAGTCCCGGCAATTTAACAGGATTAGCGACGCCGCCAAAACCTTTTAATGGTTCTCCGGCAGCGCGAACATCGCTGATATTTATTGCTACTTGCACTTCTCCTGAGAAGCGTTCGTCGGTGGATAATTCCAGCAGCGTTTGATACGATTTAACCCAACCTTGGCGGCTGTCACCAACGTAGATCGTAACTTGGTTCCCCTCTATTTTGACTTCGGTTTCTTCTCGACGTTGGTTTGCTGGCGTAGCACCAATTTGTCCCTGAAGGGTGACATTCAGACGATTGCGGATAGGCGGTAGTTGGTTAATATACTTCGGTTCCAGGACAGCACCCGTACCGCAGCCCATCATGGCCAAATCCATCAGCAGGCCAAAGGCTCGCCAGTCGTTTATGTTTGTGGAGGAGCAATTGTAAGCGCCGGAAAAGTTCTCTTGTTGCTCGATCCACTCGCTACCTCCTACCCAAAGCCAGCGACCGGAGGTGAGGGCTTTGA
>NZ_JACJUP010000556.1:0-4313 GCF_014748295.1 Planktothrix sp. FACHB-1355
TAGATAAACGATTTTACCACTTTTCCAGCTACCAGTCTAAGCCGGGACAGTGGAACCTTTGCCCCTGGCGCTAAAAGTAACTCGTGGGGTAGAAATACTCCCCTTATCCCAGATTCCAGACGGGATTAGGGGGATGAGGTTTGTCTGGGCAATAGTTCCTAGCCACTTTTTCAGCGATAGATAATCATTAACTTCATTCAGGGTGAACAGATGAGTATTGATTTATTTGATGCCAGTTACTACCAAGCTGCCAATCCCGATTTGGCTAAAGCTGGTATAACTACAGAAGCTCAGCTACGCGCCCACTTTGAAAGAGTTGGGCTAAACGAAGGAAGAGAATTTTCCCCTTTTGTCAATCTTAACGTCTACCGCGCATCAAATGGGGATCTGCAAGCAGCCGGATTAACTACTAATCAGCAACTTTTAGCCCATTTACAAAATAAAGGTGTTGCTGAGGGGCGGAATTTTTCACAATTTGGCGACATAAAATTTTACTTACAAAGTAATAATGATGTCAACCAATTTTTTCAAGGGAATCGAGAACAAGCCTTCCTACATCTAAAAAATAATGGTGTCAAAGAAGGACGGCTGTTTTCTCCCGTTGTTGACCTCAACTTTTATCGAGATGTTAACTCAGATCTGAAAAGCTTGGATAACAACCAAGCATTGCAGCACCTGGCAATGTTTGGGGTGGCAGAAGGACGAGAATTTTCTTATCCATTAAACCTCAACTACTACGATTTAAACAATCCGGATCTGCTGACCTATTACGCTAGCACTAGAAATTTGTCAACCGAAGCCGTGCTAGATAATCCAGCAGAGTTGTCATCTTATAACAAGTTTATCCTGTCGCATTTTGCCACCTTTGGAATTCGCGAAGGTCGTCGATCTTCCGATGAATTTGATGTCAATTACTATCGCAGCGCTAATAAAGATTTAGCGGGGTTGAGCAACGAACAACTGTACGATCACTTCCGCAACTTTGGCATTAACGAACTGCGACCGTTATCTGATTCTTACGATGCTGAATACTACAGTCAGGTAAGCTCTGCTCCTAACAGTTCTAACCTCACTCCCGCAGAACTCTTCAAATATTACATTACCACCGGGGGTGATAATGCCGTCCGCAATCCTAAACCCCCAAATGAGGTGCTGCCTGGATTTGACTTGGTAAGTGGAAAAGGCACAATTAGCGGCAACTTAAACGCAGCTGATGGAGCGAATCTGAATCGTAAAGGTAGCTACTCAGAAGAGTATCTCCTCAGCGGACTCGATCCTGGTCAGCAAGTTCAACTTGACTTAACAGCCGCTTATGACACTTACTTGCAACTGGTGGATCTCGTAACTGGAGAAGTGATTGCGGAAAACGATAACATTGGCTCCGGAAACCCCAACTCCCGGATCAATTTTACTGTGGAGCCAGGTACACCATATATGGTGCGTGTCAGCGGTGTTAATGCCAATGCTGTAGGTGCTTTCACCCTTTCCGGTCAAGCTTCTTCAACCATTGTGGGCAATCTAGCTGCTAATGGTGGCAATGTCTCTGACAATATAACCAATACTGACCTGCCTGACCCGCATGAAATCAACGCATTTAAACGAGATTACCGTTTGGATTTAACTGGGGTGAATCCAGGGCAAGAATTGAAAATCGCCCTCAATTCTTCCAGCTTCGATTCTTACCTAGAACTGATTAATGCCGATACAAAAGAGTTCATTGCCTCTAATGATGACATCGGTGACGAAAATACCAACTCCCAATTGAATTTTGTCGTCGAGTCAGGAATTAATTACGCAGTTCGCGTCACTTCTTGGGACGAGCAACAAACAGGAAGCTTTACCCTCACCTCAACGGTGGAAGCAGGAGCGGGAGCTACTCCACTGATCGGTCGTGATGAAACGATTACAGGGACATTTACTCCTGGTGGTCTCAACGAATCTGATACTTACACTCTGCAAGGTGTTAATCCAGGGGAGCAAATTCGCATTAACGTCGAATCTGAGACATTTGACAATTCCGTACAACTGCTTGCCAATGGCGTTGCTATTAGCAGCAATGATGATGCTAATGGCGAGACTGACTCGGAATTAACTTTTACTGCTCAGGCTAATACTACTTACCAAATTCAAGTCAATCGTTCTGATAAAGATAGGGCTGGTGACGGTCATTACACGGTTACGACGACACCGTTAACAGGTGAAGGCAGTACGGTTACTCTGGGCGACCCGGGAATGCAAAGTCTCCTGGCAAATAAAACAACTTTGGGGCGTGAAGATGTATTATCGTTCATTAACCAAGCAACAGCCGATGGAACGGTTTCGGTTCAAGAACAAGCGGATTTGAAGGAATTAACTCGCGAAGCGGTATCCTTCAGAATGCCTGATTCTGTCAAATTCCAGCTTACTCAAGTGAACGATGCGATCGATCGAACAGGTCAAAATACCGCCGTCAATGGTACTGTACTTCAGAACGCGCTAGGGCTGATCAAGGGAATAAATCCACAACCTATATACATCGGAGCGGGTGATACAGCACGTGGCCAATCTCCTGTGGTGCAGACTAATGTTGAGCATTTAAAAATTGAAGGCGAGCTTTACGGTAACGATAAGGAAGACAGAATTCGTGGCATCAACCAACGTGATTTGGGTGACTGTGCGTTTATGGGAGCGTTAGGGGCAGTTTTTGCGACTTCTCAATCTCCAAAAAACATCAAGGCAGAACCCTTCATTACGACAAACGGAGATGGCACCTATACATTTCGCTTTTTTGACGATAACCGTGAGGCATATTACGTCACCGTCGATCAAACTGTGGCAACTGTGAAGGGTCAGGGAACAATAAACTTCACAGATACTAATACTAAAAAGGTGTTTAATTACGACCAAATGCCTTTTGCTCAGAGGGGTGGCACTGCAACAGAAATTACGCTGCCAGTCACGGTCGATCTCAACGGGGCTGAAATAACTGATCAATTTCCATTCCCTGATCGCAGACAACTTCTCGCAAACAGCGATGCTTCAATTTGGGGAGCTTTGGCGGAGAAAGCTTATGCCGTATTTAGGGAGCAAACGGCTAATGCAGGATTCATACAAGGCATAGAAAAAGAGTTGCAAGGAACAAAGGTTTATGGTGGTTATACTTTCATTGGTAATGGGGATAATTCTAGAGATCCGCTTGAGCGAATTACTGGGCGCAAGGGGGATTTGTATGCCCGTGTCGCCGCTGGAAATACAGACCATGCCACTGGTGAAGTCCTTACTCAAGACACATTTTTCAAAGCACAACTTATTGGGACTAGCGCTACTTCTGATGAGACGCAACGGCTGAATTTCGATGACATTACCAACGCACTAAACAAGGGTAACCCGATAGCGGCAGCGACATCTCAATCAAGTCTCCTATTGGTTGGTGGTCATGTCTATTCAGTCACAAACGCCTATGTAGATGAAGGCGGTACTGAACACGTCGTTGTGCGAAATCCTTGGGGTCAAGATAATGACTACAATTTAAGAAATGATCCTACTCGCTACTCTGGTAATTTCTATGATGGAGTAATCGATCTGACCTTCGATCAATTCAAGAGCGGCTTTAGCGATTTGGCGATCATCGTCTAAACATTCGATCCAACCTCTCCCTCAATGAGGATTTGTCAAAATCCTCTAAGCTCTTCGATATCAAGTCCGGTAACATCGGATATCCATCTCCCAAGAAATGTTTCTGTTTCTTGGGAGATGGCTTTTATTTCTGCAAAAACCGCCTGCATTTTGTTTCTAATATAGAAACTATTTTTGTTTAAGAAAACAGGTTTCTATATTAGAAACTAGCCGTTCCCTAACTTTTATTGAAACAAATAGTTAGAGATAAATTTGGTTAAGTCCAAAGCCAATAGAGCATAGGCTAGCAGGGCACCACCAATGCCACAGATCGGAAAACCGCTGCCATACTCGTTCCAGCCTTCGGGCGATTTAAATGAGTCTGGTACTCTTGATGCCGTAACGCTTACAGCCGGCATGGGAGGATTGCTAGTGGCGTACAGAGAGATTGCGATCGTGGAAATTACAATCAGGCCAATAGTTGACAGCAAACCAGCCAAGTTCCTCTTTGTTCAATTGTGCAGCTTCTGATTTAACCTTACAAAAGTTAATTTTTTCAGGACTTACGCACGCTCCCGACCGGAAACCGGGTTTCTTCGTAGATATACAGTCGGAAAACCAACGATTTTTCATAGAAACCCGGTTTCTTTGCGTACTGATTTAACCTTACAAAAGTTAATTTTTTAATACTCTGCCAAAAGACACAAAGATAAAACTCG
>NZ_JACJUP010000557.1:0-4368 GCF_014748295.1 Planktothrix sp. FACHB-1355
GGGAGCGAGATAATTAATCTTTTCCCTCTTTTATCTTCCCCTTTCCCCTAACCCCTAATCCCGACGCCCTTTTTTTTGACTTTTGACTTTTGACTTTTGACTTTCCCGTTCAACTGGCGGCGCGTTCGGTGAGACGAGTGAGGACTTGATTCGATCGCTCCAAGAAAGCCTTCATTTTTTCAGCGTCGAATGCTTTGTGTGCCATTAAAGCCAAATCGTAGACGTGATGGCAAATCATGTTAGCCAGTTCGCCGCTGGGTGATGTACCTTCAGTTTGGACGATACCGCCTTGACTGAGATTGACGAGATTGTGGATCAAGGGGTGAGAGGTATTCACCACCAAAGTATGTTCTTCAGGGAATTGCACAGCTTGCTGCTGCAACAAAGCATTCATCTCCCGCAGACGGCGCAGAAATTCCGGTAGCAGTACCATTGCCGGCGGAGTGCCTTGGGGGTCGTCGGATTTAAGCGCCTCCGTGCGGATGGTAACTTTCTCCTTGTTGAGCGCCTTCTCGAATAGCTCTTTAATCAGTTCGCTGCGAGTTTTGTTGGTTTTGGGGTCAACAATTTCGGCGGCTTTGTCTTTTTCGAGGAGGTTTTCATCCAGTTCGGAGTCTACGCGAGAGAACTTGACATCTTTATATTCCCGTTCCAAGAAAGAGATGAAGTGGCTGTCGATGAAGGAGTCCATAAACAGGACTTCCAAACCTTGTTTTTTGTGTAATTCTACGTATGTTGCCTGCGTTACTGGATCGGAGCAGTAGAATACGCGGTTTTCGTGACGTTTTTGGTTGCGTTCTAGGTATTCTTTGAGGGTGGTGTATTCCGAATTTGGATTTGGGATTTGGGATTTGGGATTTTCTTGTTCTTGAGCGGCTGGGGTAACATCTTGCCAAGCATCGCCTTCTTGTGTTTGCACTTGTACGGTAGCAGGCGGGGATGCTTGCTCTCCTGCTTCGGTAGCAGGCGGGGACGGCTGCTCTACTGCTAACGTGGTGCGATAGATAATGATATCTTCGACTTGCTTTTTGAACTTTTCGTCATTCATGCAGCCGAATTTGACGAAGGTGCCCAGGTCTTGCCAAGAGCTGATATATTCGGAGCGGTTATCGCGGTAGAGTTCGTTGAGTCGATCGCCTACTTTCTTAGCAACGAAGTCTGCTATTTTACGAACGGTGCGATCCATCTGCAAGGCGCTGCGGGAGACGTTGAGGGGAATATCCGGACTGTCGATGACGCCGCGCATCGGTAGCAGGAATTTGGGAATAATTTCTTCGCAGTGGTCGCTGACAAATACTTGATTGCAGAACAGTTTAATATTGCCCTGCGTTACGTCTACTTCTGGTTTGAGTTTGGGAAAATAGAGAATACCGTTGAGTAAGAAGGGGTAATCGGTGTTTAAGTGTACCCACAACAGCGGTTCTTCTTGGAAGGGATAGAGGTAGCGGTAAAATTCTAAATAATCCTCTTTTTTCAGGCTTCTGGGGGATTCCCGCCACAGTGCCTTTTGTTTGTTGATCTGCTCGCCTTCAAGTTCGATCGGCACTGGCATAAAATCGCAGTAGGTCTTCACCAATTGCCGAATGCGGGAAGGTTCGACGTATTCGACTTCTTCTTCTTGTAAAAAGAGGGTAATGGTAGTGCCGCGATCGGTACGGGGCGAATCTTCTAGAGTAAAGTTTGGGGAACCGTCGCACGACCAGTGTACTGCCTGTGCCCCTTCTTTGTAGGAAAGCGTATCGATTTCGACTTTTTGGGCCACCATGAAGGAGGAATAGAAACCCAAGCCGAAGTGACCGATAATCTGTTGGTCGCCACTGCTTCTATACTTTTGGATAAATTCTTCGGCGCTGGAGAAGGCAACTTGATTGATATATTTCTTAACTTCCTCAGCGGTCATACCGATGCCATTATCGGTGATGGAGAGCGTCTTTTTGTCCTTATCGATGGAGATTTTAATTTTCGGTTCCCCGACTTCGCCTGTAACTTCACCTGCGTGGGACACCATTTTCAGTTTTTGGATGGCATCCACGCCGTTGGAGATTAGTTCCCGCAAGAAAACCTCGTGACCGGAGTAGAGGGATTTTTTGATGATGGGGAAAATATTCTCGGTATGGATAGTGATAGTGCCTTGTTCCAGCATGGTCATAAGTTGAGTTAGGTTGCTTATACTATATCCAGGATAGATTGTGACTTTAGCGTCCCGAACGCCATATGTCTGTTGACTTCACCGTCGCCATCCCAACTTATAATGGCGAGAAGCGTTTACCGGAAGTTCTAGAGAGACTGAGAGAGTGCATTGCACACGCTGAGCGATCGCAGTCCATACAAAACTTCCGCTGGGAAATTATTGTAGTAGATAACAACAGCAAAGACAACACAGCCAAACTTGTGAGAGATTATCAAGTTAGCTGGCCTTTAGATTATCCTTTAAAGTATTGCTTTGAAGGTCAGCAGGGAGCTGGATTTGCTCGCAAAAGGGCTATTGAGGAAGCACAAGCAGAACTGATTGGCTTCCTGGATGATGACAATTTACCTGCATCGAATTGGGTAGAAGCTGCCTGTACCTTTGGTCTAGCACATCCTCAAGCTGGTGCATACGGTAGTCAAATTCACGGACTATTTGAAATACCCCCCCCGGAAAACCTTAAGCCGCTACTGCCTTATTTAGCGATCGTAGAACGCGGTTCGGAACCACTGCTATACAAACGCAGTAAAAAGTTACTGCCTCCCTCTGCGGGATTGGTCGTGCGTAAGCAAGCTTGGCTAGAAAGCGTCCCCAGTCAGTTAATTTTAACAGGTAGAGTTGATAGCAATATGCTGACTGGTGAAGACTTGGAAATGTTGTCTTATATCCAAAATCGTGGCTGGGAAATTTGGTACAATCCCGCTATGGAAATCGAACACAAAATTCCCCATTGGCGTTTGCAAAAACAATACTTAATTCCTTTTTTTCGAGGAATTGGACTTAGCCGTTACGTTACTCGGATGCTGAGTGTGGTATCTTGGCAAAGACCATTGGCTTTTGTGGGATACATGGCAAACGATTTACGCAAAATAATTTTGCATTTGCTTAAGTACAGGAATAGAATAAAGTCAGATTTGGTGGCTGCTTGTCAAATGGAACTACTTTTAAGCAGTTTTTTAAGTTTTTTTTATCTCTGGAACAATGGATATTTAAGTAACAAAAATAAAGAGTGACAAGCAAGTATATTGTAGTCCGAAAATATGAATTATTACAAAATGTTTTTAGACTTTACTGTCGTTATTCCTACCTATAATGGGGCAAGCCGTTTGCCAAAACTTCTGGATAGGCTGCTAGTGCAAAATAATAGCGATCGACTTTCCTGGGAAGTGATTATCGTTGATAATAACAGCACCGACGATACGGCAAAAGTTGTCCGAAACTATCAAGCTAATTGGCCTCAAGCCTATCCTCTCAGGTATTATCTTGAAAAAGAACAAGGATCTGCCTACACAAGGTTAAGGGGGGTCAAGGAAGCTAAAGCTGAATTAATTGGTTTTCTTGATGATGATAATCTGCCAGATCCTGACTGGGTAGCAACAGCTTACTCATTTAGCAAAGAACATCCAAAAGCTGGTGCCTGGAGCGGTCAAACCCACGGTGATTTTGAAATTCCCCCTCCCGAAAATTTTAGAAGAATACAAGCTTTTTTGGCAATCAGAGAATATGGCCCAAAACCAAAGCTCTTCGCTCCAGAAAATTTAAGCCTCCCCACAGCTGCGGCTTTGGTAGTTCGCAAACAAGCATGGAATGAGAGCGTTCCCACTCGTCCTACGTTAAGAGGTAGATTAGGGGGTTCGATGTTGGGGGGAGAAGACTACGAAGCATTGCTGTATATGCACAAAGTAGGTTGGGAAATTTGGTATAATCCTGAAATGCACACTTATCATCAGATACCGCGATCGCGATTGGAAAGAAATTACTTACTTTCTCTCTCTCGTGGCTGTGGGTTAGCTACTTGCCATTTGCGTCTGATTAACGCTAAAAATTGGCAGAAACCGATTGCGATCGCGAAAACTTTACTGGGAAACTTGCGCCGCATGGCATTACACTTAATCAAGTATCGAGGAGAGTTGAAAAATGATGCGATCGCTGCCTGTGAAATGGAATTTTTCATAGGTAGTTTTCTCAGTCCTTTTTATTTATTGAAAATCAATATACAAAAATAATTTTTGATGAAATGCTTGACAAGCGATCGCAATTGGAGTAAATAATATATGTCAGTAATTTCCGCGATAATTCCAGTTAGGAATAGAAAAAATTATACTCAAAATATTCTTACCCAAATTTATAGTCAATTAAGCAATAAAAACTATCAGAAAAAATTTAATGTAATTGTTGTA
>NZ_JACJUP010000558.1:0-4336 GCF_014748295.1 Planktothrix sp. FACHB-1355
GCCTGAGCTAGGTTTTGCCCGTCTATAAACTCTTGGACTAAATATTGGCGCTTATCTACTTCAAAGTGGGCGAAAAGTTCGGGAATTTGAGGATGTTTGCCCAAATCGTCCAGCCGCACGGCTTCTTGTTCAAATAGTTCTACAGCTATCTCGGCTCCAGCACCTTGGTAGAAAAATTGCTTGATTACACAGCGCGGTTTGGATGGTTTATACTCATCCACAGCTAAGAAGGTTCTGCCAAATCCACCTTCGCCGATGAGCTTGATGGCACGGTAGCGATCGCTCAACAGCAATTTGGAACCGCAATTTTGACAAAATTTTGTCCCCTGTGGGTTGCTGGTTGGTTTCTGGCAATCGGGATTTAGGCAGTAGGCCATATATAAAGATAAAATTAGCGGGATCGGTCTATCAACAATTTTCCCCAAAATTTACTGAAGGCATGGGGCAATTGGGTGTGGTTAGCAGCAGATCCCTATATGCAATATGGGTTTTAAGGATTGCCGATCGTCCTTCACCAGTTCCATTTCCGCGTCAGCTTAGGCGAATTTGTTACTGCCACGATCGGTTTGCAAGCGATCGCCAGAGCTCGTCCGCTCACATCATTTGTGTAAAATCTCACAACAAGACTGCCCTTTACCCAGCTATATCTGTTTTTATGCTACTTTGTGGCGAATAGGGTCATCGATTATTGTCCTATTTGATACACAAAAAGTACGATGTCCAGACTATAATTAGATCGGGAATGGCATCCCTTCAGACTTTGCCAGCACCGATTGTAAAGTTTTATTAAAAATTTATAGGGGTGAGGGGTAAGACCCCTCAGTATAGGTTATATTAAAAATGTAGATGCACCCTGATGATCGACGCCCGCAAGTTTTGGGCGTTTTTTTATTTGGGGGGTAGGACATACACCCCCTCACCCCCTTCCCCGCAGGCCCATGCCTCATGCCCCATTCCCAATTCCCTTAATATTTGACTTTTGACTTTTAGATCGCCCGTGCCTAACCCACCCTACGATTAGATAAATTTTTTTATGGATCGCAAAAATGGGTGAGCTGCTGGTCTTACAGACAATAGTGATGGTGGGCTACGGCAAGGTTTGCGAACAGTTGGTTTTTTGGCAGACGCGATCGCCCATGCTTAACCCACCCTACTTGCTGTTAAGTTTTGAGAGAGTCAGAATTTCCGCCGCTATCGAGTTTCCAAAGGCAGCTAGAAACGAGATTCGTGACGATGTGAGCGACGATCGGCACTAACAGATTGCCTGTCCCAAGGGCACTGTATCCCAGTATCAGCCCTATGGCAGTAGCCCAAATGGCATAAGGCCACTGTTGTATACCGCTGAGGTGCAACACACCAAAGCAGATACTGCTGACTAACAATGCGGGGATATTCAAGCCCAATGCAGGCAGCATTACGCCTCGAAATAATAATTCTTCGCTCAATCCCGGCAGTAATGCCAACCAGATCAGATCTGGCCACAATAAGGGTTTTAACACCAATGCCAGATACACATCTGCGCTTTTGCGATAGGCCGGCCAAAGGCGATAAACCAGGGAACTAGCGGCGGTAATTCCCAGACCGATGCCAATTCCTATAGGTAATGCAAGCCTCGTCCATTGGACTTTTAAAAGGGAGACTGCACCAAATTGCAGCCATAGCTTGGCAACCACCAACAATAAGATTGCGGTCACGCCCATCGCAACTAGAAGTTGCGGGCGTGTAAGAGGTTCAAATTCCGGATCGTTAGGTAAAGGATCTGTCACCAGTTCTTTAAGACGCTACGTATGGGAGAGAGGTCTGGGCTGAGGGCTGACGGATTAATACCTGCTCTATGGGCCACCAATACCCCCACAGCCTCTAAATACGAGTGTACTCGTAATGCTTCGATCCCTAACGATTCTGGAGGCACTTGCATTTGAGTTTGATTTTCCTCGACGCAGATAATTTTCGCTGGCAGTTGGCTGAAACTCAGGATGGCACTACCACCGCAGGCAGTTGCAGGGATGACGATCGCATCTACTCGATCGGCCCAGATACTTTCAGGGGGGAGTGGGGGAGCGGGGAAAGCATTATGTACATTTTCTTCTGTTCTCCTGTTCTCCCGCTCTTCTCTTCTCCCACTCTTCTTTTCTCCCGCTCTCCCGCTCTCCCGCTCTCCCGCTCTTTTCTGATGCCTAGCGAAGGAATTTGCTGTGACGAACTGAGGGGCGCGACTTAAGCCGACGAGGACGCAGGGTAGGAAGGTGTAGCCCAATTCTTCGGCGGCTGAGCGGGGCGATAAGTGCGGGTCGAGGGAAGGTGCGGAAAAGGCGGGGGCGTGGGCGCAGGGGATTTGAAATGTGCGGACGATCGAGTGGCTGATGACGGCTTCGGCACCGGCGACGGGATCGACGCCTTTGCCTTGGCGATAGTTTGCGAGGGCTTGGCTGTCGATGTCTTCGGGGAAACGGGCTACGACGGCGATCGCTTCTGCTTTAGCTTTCGTTATCAATACTTCAGCTGCTCTCAATAAGCTATCGAGATTTTGGATTGTGCCCCAAGATGCACCAGAATCCGATGTTCGCAATTCCACTCCCAATGGGGCATCTGTGACTATGCAGTCGGTGAGGTTCAGTCCCAGTGTGGCTCTGGCGGCGTCGGCTGCTTGCAGGTGGCGCAATTGCAAGTCGGGTTCGATCGCTCGGTCGAGGATTAAACCGATGCGGTTTTGATGCACTGGGCGCAATCCCCAGCATCCAGCGGCAAATTTGTCAAGCCCGTAACCTTCAACGTATAAGGCATTGGGTAGGGGCCAGTATAAACTAGCGCCGTTGAGAACGTTGGGATGGGTGATGAGACAATCGCAACAGGAGGCGATCGCTCTGGCTACAGGTAAAGCATCTCCTGCGTAACCGCCGATCGCCGCCCCAATGCCAGTCGGCACAATTAATACAACTGTGTACGGACGTGCAAGCAATTTCGGATTTCAGATTTTAGATTTTGGATTCATCGGTTGCTGCTGTTACGACAGCTTCTACAGTGGCTTTTTGTCGGTCAACATCGACACCAGTAACAGCCCAGCGCAGAGGTTCGCCCCGTTTTTCCAATTCTGCTTCAATTTCCTGATGCAGCTTGGCGGGGGACTCTTGGAGGTCAATTTCGGCGGTAATAAAATGTGTTGTCATGGGTTTGATTATTTTTGATATTGTCCGAATTGTAGGTGATATACTTCGTCTTCTTTCTCGCTGACAATTTTTAAATCCGAGCGCGGATAAGCTACGCAGAGCAACACATAGCCTTTTGCCTTCAGTTCCGGACTGACGCCCATTCCATCGCTTTGATCCACTTCTCCTGCTAAAATTTGCCCTGCACAGGTGGTACAAACTCCCGCATTACAGGAATTCGGCAAGTCTATGCCGGCGGCTTGGGCGGCGTTGAGAATCTTTACATCTTCCGGTACTTGCAGGGTGTAGGTTTTACCTTGGTGCTGAATTTCGACGGTGTGAGTCTTGGACATTTTGAAATTTTACATTTTGGCAGTCTAAATGGGTATTGTACTTTGACTTGCTCTTTTTAGCACCTTTCATAAGCAGGATGAAGATGGTCATCTATCATGTTCAATGCTGTGTGTAAGCATGGATGGGAAAACGACTTGGCGAATGGCGTAGAGTTGACATATCTTTTGAGCAATTCGATATAAGATAAACCGAGTTCCAAGGTTAGGGTTGCTGCCGTTGATGCTGCGATCGCACCACCTAAAACTATACCATAATTAAATTATATCTATACTCGACTGTAGTGACATTTTATGAAACTCCATAATTGAATGGAAATCACCAAAAACTACGATGGCAATTGACCTAAATATCTTTGCAACAATTCATGCACAAAACGATATCGCCCACTCACTTTTTGCACAAACAATCTTTCTGTCGCCAATCCTAGAAAACGGGGATAATCTTTAGGAATATAACCATTTTTTGCCAATATCGTCCGTACAATTGCCTTTTTACTCATCAAAATACCTCCCAAGCTCAGCAAAACACCCATACGATATAAGCGCTTCTGTGCGGAAGTTTGTAACCAATGACGATCGATCTTTTCGAGCGTAAATTCTTGCTGATTTAATTCACTCATTCTTTTCGCCAACCAAGTTAACCAAGGACGCATTTGTTCGGGACGCGGTTGTTTACCTTGGCGATAAAATTGACTTTCCATATCCCGCGTTAGCATTCGCCGAATATAAGCATTTAATAAATATTCGCGGCGTTCGTCTTTAGCGGCGATTCGTCTCCAAGCATGAATTAAAATTTCCTCATATGCCAACGCCATCATATTCAAAAATAACGGATTT
>NZ_JACJUP010000559.1:0-4301 GCF_014748295.1 Planktothrix sp. FACHB-1355
ATTTTGAGTTGATAGCATAGATGGAAATAACCCCTACCTAGTGAGTTCTTTTTGTGGGCGTATTTGAAGATTTCAGCCGATTTTTGGAAAGTCGCTTGGAAGAATTCCTGCGGAACAATCCCCATTTGGAATTACAAGCGCTGGAGGAACAGCTGCGGGAACAAGAGGAGGATGCGCTGCGCCTAATTGCCGACCTGCAAACTCAAGAAAAGAAGTTGCAGGATGAGATTCTTGCCACCGCACAAGAAATTCAGCGATGGCACGCCCGCATTGAAAAGGCGAAGGCTGCGAACAGATGGGATTTAGTTCAGCCCGCACAAGAACGGGAAGCCGCTTTGCTGCGCCAAGGCAATCAGCATTGGGGACATATGCAAGGTCTCAAAGAGCGGATTAAACAGGCTCAGGAATTGCTGCGTCGTATCCAGCAGCGACGACAGGAAGTTCGTGTTAAAGCGGCACAAGCACAGGCAAACCGTACTAGCCCCAAAGCTGAGCAAAAATCCCAAACTGTCGGTTGGGATAGCGGTTCCCATCAAAAATCTTTTAGCGGTGCAGATCCATTGGACGAACAATTTAAGCGCTGGGAAGCACAGGATGAGTTGGAGCAAATGAAGCGAAATATGGGACGTTAAGTTGATATGGGTGCGGGAGTTCTCGCACTTTTGGCGAATTCCTATTTTCTAACTGTAATTTTTTGGATCTTTTATGGTAGTTTCTGCTGTAGGGAAAGCCAAGAATGGATTTCTGGATTCAAAATTAACTTGTCAGTATCCGCTAACACTGAGATAACGCGCAAGCGATTCTTGATTTGTCTTAACTCTCGAATTTCCTCAATCTGACATTTTTTCCAATTAGCTGCCTTTGTCGCAGCTTCCGAGTCAGACATTCTGAGGCTATCGTTAAACCAACGCAGAATTTGGTCGAGATCGAGAACTGGATGACTGGGAATCGCTCCGTATTTTGCGATCGTAGCAGCTCGCAACATCATCGACGAATTCATAAAAGAATCCCTAGCATCAGCATTTGCTGATTCTGCAAGTTGCTCGTATACTTTGATTGCTACTTCTGCCCATTTGATGCTAGGTTTATTTGGATAGTGGCGATCGCCCTCAATAGCATTAAAACTTGCTGCCTCAGCTAAACCCAACCAGTTAAATCCTTCTGGCGGTGAAGTATGTCCTGATTCTATGCTTTTTAGCCAAGCTAGCACCGAGTCGGCATCCTCTTGCAGTATTTGATTCAGTTCGATTGCAGATTTGGATTGGGTCATAAATTTTAGCTGCCTCCATAATATTTTACTACGGCATTCGTTGGATCGATCCCTTTTCGTCTAAAAGCTTCTCTTCCTATTTCTAGGCTATCTGGAGTTGGTATAAAATGACCGCTGTAATTAGTAATTTCCAGAAGATAATATTCACCATTGCTACCAACAATTTCCGCCTCACCTGCTGCCAAAACTGGCTGACCGCGAGTTAAGGCGGTGTGAGATATTTCTTGGCTACCAACAAATTTTGGTATTACTAATAGTTGGTTTTCTGTCGTCACCGCCCATTTAATGGTTCCTTCGTTAATTGTATCGTCAAATCCTGGTTCTGCTACCTTAAGAGGTTTGATACCTAAGCGATCGGCTAAGCTGAGTTCTGCATTTAAGCGATCGGGTAGCTGATTGGAGAAGGATGCTGTGGGAAACTTACTTGAAGACTCTGGTGACACTTGGCTTTGACTTTAATTTATGGATGGATAAGCTGGATATATTAATATAATTTTTGCTCCATTTTTTCCAACCAATTTGTCATTATATAGCGATCGTGTTCGACAAAACCCATCTTTTGATAAACGCTTTTCGCTTTTTTATTTTCATAAGCTACCACCAGATGCACGGCGGTAATCCCTAGAGATTGGCAAGCTGTTTTTACAAATTCTAGCGTCTGCGTGCCTATACCTTGGCTGCGATAATTCTCTCGAATATATAATTCATCAACTAAGGCATCGCGACCGTGAAATTCGATACTGTAGCCAAATGTGAGGACAACATATCCGACTGGTTCTTCGTCAGCACAAATTAACCATATCTTCGCCAGTCGATCGTCACTAACTATTTCTTCTAAACAACGAGTTGCTATTTGATTATTAAATGGGATATGTTCGAGTTTATAAAACTCCTCCATCATAGTCAAAATCAGATTAATATCAGCGTTTGTAGCGATTTTAAAACTTATTTCCATAATCTTATCAAGAGTAAATGCTAATTATTGTTTCGGTTATATAAGCTACATAGCCAAAATTTGACTACTTAGGCTAAAATAGCATACCATAGGCGCAAGCACAAGACTCGTTTGCATATGGGTGCTGGGTTGGCAATTTTTTTTGCCTTGCGATCGACCTTCTAAGGCGAATCACAATAATAACCTAAATAAACATCAAAATAATCTATGAAAAATCAACGGACATTCCGCCTGAATCAAATTACATTTGCGTTGCTGATTTCCCTAGCGGTAATTAATTTAACAGAAGATGCGATCGCAATACCAGGTATTAAAGCTGGTAACAAACAGGTAAAAATTTGCACTGCTAGCACTTGCACGCCATACCGAGCAAATTATGAAAAAGCTATTGCCGCTCGCATCATTGCAAGACCTTCCTTAGTATTGGATGAAAATCAGGCGTTTGCACTAGCCGATCGAGCAATGGCAAGAGGCGATCGCAACGAAGCCGCACGCCGTCTCGCACAAGCTTTAGTAATTATTTCGGAATCAAAAAAAACCGGACAGGGAATAGCAGGCGCTTTAGCTATAGAGCGTTCTCTAGATACTGATATGAAAAACGCACGGGGTCAGTCACTCCGGGAGTTTTTACCTTTGTTCGATCGCATTTTTCCTGCCGATCGAAATCCATATCGGTAAATTCTATAATTGTAAAACAGGTTAACTTAAATCATAAAAGTTTACTTTTTTGGTAGATACGCAAAATCTACCATACTTGGTGCTGCTTTCAGCAGATTCTTATTATTTACAGCAGGGTAGCATATTAACTATAACGGCACTCAAGACGTTTATACCAGCTACGCGAGGAAATTAGATGTCAGCTTGGCTGTCAGCGTTACTCAACTCATTCAAAGCACGTTTATCTCAGCGCATCATCTTTTGGGTGTTTATCAGCATTATTTTAATCGAGGTCATTATCTTAATTCCGTCTTATTATATGCGGGAAAGCGAGCTTTTATGGCAAATAGAGGATGTTTCTTCTGCAATTGTCACCTCAATTTCCCGCTTAACGGCACAAGAAGTTGACAACAATAAACTTCTAGAAAAAATCAAAAAAATTACTCATGGTTCCGTGATTTTAGGAGTGGCAATTTACGAACCCAATGGGCAACTGATAGGTATATGCGGTGAGCCGCCAGAGATTACATTTTCTGACCTAAAAGGTAAGGATGAAGTTCGCGCACGCAACCGCAATGGCGATCGCTACGACGTAGCTTGGTCAGGTGGAAAATTAGATACTAATTATATCATAATCGCTCGTCACAATGCTACCACCGTCAAGCAGGAATTATCTGCATATATTGCACGTATTGCTGGCTTAGTTGTATTGATCTCCGCTTTTGTCACTTCTGTCACAATGTTAGTTTTGGGTGCAACCGTAATTTTACCCATCTTGCGACTGCGGGACGACTTAATCGCGGCGGGTGAAGCAACAGCCAAAGATAAAGCCAATCCTAACTTTTACTCTCTGTCTGTCAAGCGCGATGATGAGTTAGGGGAAGTGATGAAAGCATTCAATCAAATGTATCGACGCATTCGCCAGGAAATTAACGAACGCAAGCAAGCAGAAGCAATCCTGCGCGTGGAAACAGAAAAATCCGAGCGCTTATTACTGAATATTTTGCCAGAATCGATCGCCGAACAATTGAAACAGCAACAAGGCTGCATTGCCGAACGCTTTGATGAAGTCACGATTCTATTTGCAGATATTGTTGGTTTTACAGCGTTGGCGGCGCGTACCTCTCCTACAGAATTAGTCAGTTTACTTAATGAAATTTTCTCCGCATTCGATCGCCTTGCTTCTCGCCACGGTTTAGAGAAAATCAAAACCATCGGCGATGCTTACATGGTAGTAGGCGGTTTGCCTTCTCCCCGATTAGACCACGCCTGGGCCATAGCAGAAATGGCTCTCGATATGCAGCGAGAAATCGCTCGTTTCCAAACCAATAAAGGCGAACCCTTCAGCATCCGTATAGGCATTCACACCGGGCCAGTAGTAGCAGGCGTCATCGGCTTGCAAAAATTTTCCTACGATTT
>NZ_JACJUP010000056.1:0-12293 GCF_014748295.1 Planktothrix sp. FACHB-1355
GACAGTAACGCTCAAATTCTTCACGATACCGAACTTCTTGGTAAAACTCGCTGGTCGCTTGGTAGGCAGCAAAGATTTCATCGCCTGCCACCGGCGGCAGTGGGATAATTCGTCTTAATTCTTCTGACATGAGTCTGAGGGACTGAGGGCTAGAAAGTCAAAAGTCAAAAGTCAAAACACAAAAAGGGAAGAGGGGAAAAGCGTCGGGATATAAGAATTGCAAATTGAGATTGCAGATTTCAGATTAAACTTCAATCCAAAATCTAAAATCCAAAATCCAAAATCCTTGCATCCCCTAGAGCCAACCTCGGAGACGATAAATCCCTATACCAATGTATTCTTTGAGAGCGCGGGTTGTGTCTCCCAGTCTGGTGCTGTCCGGCAGGAGATTCAGCAGCGTGGCTTGCCAAGTGCTTTCCTCCTTGAGGTCTTCTTGTACAACGAGAAAGTCAGTCGGAGCTGGGATAGCTTCGATTCCCTGACGTTTGAAGATGGCGAGAGATCTCGGCATATGGAAAGCAGAGGTAACTAGGAGGACACGGGGTTCGATATTTTTAGCTGCCAAGATTTTGCGGACATTCACGGCATTTTCGTGGGTGTTGAGGGATGTGGGATCTTGTAAAATAGCTGACTTGGGAACGCCCATTGTCTCTGCAATTTCTGCCATATCTTGGGATTCTGGTGGCCCGCCGTTTTTCCAATCGATGCGACCGCCGCTGAGAATCAGGATCGGCGCTTTACCCTCTCGATATAACTTAGCACCGTAGAGGATGCGATCGCCTTCTTGAGCTACTTCTACCCAAGGTCGGGGCGGCTTTTTCGGCAGAATACCACCTCCCAAAACGACGATCGCAGGTGCTGACGGCAGTTCGACCGTTGGGATATACTGTCCTTCGAGCGATCGTACTAATCCACGAGCTACCCAGGTATTGCTTGCCAACAGCAACACGAAGAGTGCGAGAAATATCGGTACGCCTGCCCATTTTGGCCGTTTCCACAACATCACCAAAGCGACGATTATCAGTCCGCAGGCTAGCCCTAACGGGTAGATGAAAATAGGGAGTAGCTTCGATAAAAATAGGAACATCTGCAATTACGGGATTTGAGATTTCAGATTTGAGATTTCAGATTTGAGATTGAAATTACATTTGTCATTTTAAATTTACAGTCTGGAACTTCTGCGTGGGTTTTTCCAAAAGAACCAGCTAGGACGAGGTTGGTGGCGCTTGTTGATTTTTTTGCGCCTTAAATTAGTCTTAGTTGGCTTAGGGTTTCCTTCTTTTGCAGATTCCGGAGTCGTTTGCTGGGGAAGGCTGGGCGTTTCTGTGTTTTTCCACCCAGCCGCTATCCAGCCAGCAGATAGTCCACCCAGGATTGCCAAAAGGAAACTTAAAGCTGGTGACTGTCCGAGCAACAAAAAACCCAAAAAAAAGAACAAAGCTGCTTTCAGTCCTGTGGAAATGCCCTCAGAGATAATCATCGGTCATTGCTCATTAGTGTTTCTGCTGGCAATTTATCGCATCAAGAAAAATTGAGCAATGAACAATGAGCTATTGACTGATTAGGGAATTCAATTGTGATTCTAAGTCTTGGGTGGTGTCTAATGTTTTGACAAAAGCTTGTTCGGCGTCTGTGAATGCTTCGCTAGCGGCTAGTTGACTGCTGAGCAGGTTAGCGGTAGCGTCAGAAACATCGCCGGTACGGGATGAGAGGCGATCGCGCAATACTTCCTCTGGTGCTGTACAGTATAAAATTTGCAGAGGCAGATTGTGCGCTTGGGCCCGCTCGATCGCCTCTTTCCGCAACGCCACGCGGTCGTACTTGGCATCTAAAATTACGGTAAAGCCTTGGCTTGCCAGCATAATTCCCAGTTCCAACAGACGCCCGTAAGTTTTGTGAGTCATTTCTGAAGTGTACAACTCATCGCCGCCGCGATCGCGCAACGGTACACCAGCCAAATGTTTCCGCACTGCATCGGAACGAAGGTGAATTGCGCCTATTTTGCGAGCCAACTGTCGCGCCACCGTACTTTTCCCAGATCCGGATACACCGGACGTTAAAATTAATTTACCTTGGCGCGGTTTTGTGTATTCCCACGCCATTTTATAGTAGTGAGATGCTGTTTCTAGAGCTTTTTCTTTCTCATCAGTGGGAATACCCGGATCGTCCAACAAAAATGAAGTTACTTTCGCTCGCACATAAGCTTGACGGCTTAGGTACAAAGGCAAAACTTGCAAACCTTCCCAATCGCCAGTTTCTTCCACATAGGTGTTCAAAAAGGCATTACCGAAGTCGGGACGTTGCCTTGCTTCCAAATCCATCACGGCAAACGCGACATCGTACATTACATCGACAAAGCGGAAAGGTTCGTTAAATTCAATACAGTCAAATAGCAGAATTTTGTCATTCCACAAACAGATATTTCTTAGGTGTAAATCGCCGTGACATTCGCGAATAAAATTATTTTGAATCCGACTGGCAAATAGTTCTAATCGAGATGCAAAGAAAGTATCTGTAAAGTGTTTGGTTTCCTCATACTGAGACTGAGTTTGCGGCCCGCCGATATATTTGGCAGTTTGGTCGTAATTTTCGTCGATCGCTTGTCGAATTCGATCGACTTCTCCAAAGGTGCGAATGTACTCATTCGTTGGCGTTTGGGCGTGGAAATCTGCCACAATTCGTCCCAAATCTGCCATAGTTTCCTCAGCTAATTTACCAGCTTCAAATAAACTGAGGAATAAAGTATCTTGCGGAAATTGGCGCATTTTCAGCGTATATTCTACCGCTTCGCCAGCACCGCCGAGTTGAAAGCGATCGCCTGCCTCAGTGATAGGCAAAACTTCCAGATAAATTTCGGGTGCGCCCCGCTTATTCATCCGAAACTCTTCATTACAAAAATGTTGTCTTAGTTCTAAAGTAGAAAAGTTCAAAAAGCCAAAATTAACTGGTTTTTTGAGTTTGTAGGCATAGTCGCCCGTAAGCAATACATAAGAAACGTGCGTTTGAATTAGCTTAATTGGTTCTGTGACCGGATGAGGATAAAATTCCGGCTGCAACATTTGCTGAATGAGAGGAGGGAGAGTAGTTTCGGTCATGATAATTGATAATTGCTGAAAAGGTAAATTGTCAATCAAAACAAATGACAAATAGACTTCTCTAGAAAAGAATCTAAAAAGCAGGCAGGATGCCTACTCTACAAGAATTTTTGGAGATGTCTAATGACAAATTTTAATAAAAAACCAGGGACGAAACCCTGGTTCGGTCAGAAATAAACTGATAGCATCAGTTGAGCGAGGCTCATACAGCTGCTGCTTCTGCACCTTCCGCACCACCCTGCTGCGCGAGTACAGAGACAATTACTTCATTTGTTTCTACAACGGCAACGACGCCTGGGGGTAAAGTTAACTCGTTGATGTGAATTGCATCGCCAATATCCAAATTGGCGACATCAACCTCAATTTTTTCTGGGATGCTTTCGGGCAAACATTTGACTTGCAGTGATGATATCGCAGTGTCTAACATCCCGCCTCTTAGCTTGACACCTTTTGGTTCGCCGACAAAATGGAGCGGCACTTTCACTTCAATGTTACCGTGAGCGGCGACAGAAAAGAAGCTGACGTGGTAGATATGTCCTTTAGCGGGATGAGATTGCACTTCCCGCAGGATAGTTTGACCGCTCCAAGGTAGGTCGGTAACGTTCAGATTAATCAGGGTGTTGTTGATGGAGGCTTTTTTGAGCAGTTGCTCAACGGTTTTGGCGTTTACTGTCAAAGAAACTGATTCAGCACCGTTGTGACCGTATAAAACGGCAGGAATTTGACCGTTGCGACGCAGAGAGTTGGGTTTGCTTTGTTCTGGCCGCTTTTGACATTCAACTGTGAGTTCCATGTTCGGATTTGCGATTTGAGATTTTGGATGGCAAGACTTTCGATTGTAGCAATTAGCGATCGAATTTCAGACAGCCACAGGTGTGCCGTCAGCGTGCAAAAGGGCTCGTTTGGGCCCGTGGATGGGGTCTTCCACAATAATTGTTTGGTCGCGGCTGGCTCCCAGAGATACGATCGCAATGGGGACTTCCATCAATTCGGCGAGGTATTTGAGATACTCCAGCGCTTGTTTGGGTAAGTCTTCCAATTGCCGACAATCAGCTGTGGATTGTTTCCAACCCGGTAAGGTTTTGTAGATGGGTTTGCAATTAGCAAAGATGCGGGAACTGGTGGGAAAGTCTTCACAGCGTTGACCGTCGATTTCGTAGGCAACGCAGACTTTGATTTCGTCTAACTCGTCGAGTACGTCGAGTTTGGTGATGGCGAGACAGTCCATTCCGTTGATGCGGACGGCGTAGCGACCGATGACGGCATCAAACCAACCGCAACGGCGTTTGCGTCCGGTGGTGGTGCCAAATTCCGCACCGCGATCGCATAAAAATTCTCCCACATCGCCGTCTACTTCGGTGGGAAATGGCCCTTCTCCCACTCGTGTGGTGTATGCTTTGGCGACGCCGATGACGCGATCGATCATGGTCGGGCCTACACCTGTGCCCACGCAAGCTCCACCGGCCACCGGGTTGGAGGAAGTCACATAGGGATACGTGCCGTGATCCAAATCCAGCAGGGTTCCTTGTGCCCCTTCAAACAGAATATTGCGCCGCCGCTTAATGGCATCGTAGATTTTTAAGGAGCTATCGACTACGTGAGGTCGCAAACGCTCTGCATACTGCAAATAATGCTCGATTACCTCTTCTGGGTCGAGGGCCGGCAAGTCGTAAAGCTTTTCTAGGATGACGTTTTTGTAGTTAATTGTCCAGTGCAGCTGTTTGCGGAGGGCATTTGGTTCCATTAAATCCAAGATACGGATGCCGGTACGCTCGGATTTGTCGGCATAGGTCGGGCCGATACCGCGACCTGTGGTGCCGATTTTGTGGTTTCCGCGCCTCTCTTCCGATGCCCGGTCAATCATGCGGTGGTATGGCATGGTGACGTGGGCGCTTTGGGAAATCAGCAGGTTGCGCGTTGAGATACCCAGCTTTTCTAGCTGGTCGAGTTCTTCAATCAGTACCTGGGGGTCGATGACGGTGCCGCAACCGATGATGCACTCGGTATCGGGATATAGAATACCAGAGGGAATCAGGTGCAGCTTGAAGGTCTGCCCTTGCACCACAACGGTGTGTCCGGCATTGACACCCCCTTGGTAACGTACAACTACATCTGCTGATTTACTCAGTAAATCGGTTATTTTTCCTTTTCCTTCATCGCCCCACTGGGCACCTATCACTATTACGTTAGCCAAGGGTTTATTAAAAGTGGTAAAGTTTCACAAACTCTTATTATTATCAGATCCCCATACTCTTGTCAAGTAGGTAGTCGATCGAACTGCGGTAAGTCAAAAGTCACTCATTCAAAAGTTTTTTGAGCGTCAGACATTCAACTACTTTCGATCTGGTGGGTTACTGCTGCCGTGCTGCACTAGCCTGATTGGCGCTCTGTTTGATGGGGATATCAATCCAAAACTCTGTCCCTTCACCGGGTTGGGACAAACAGTTCAAATTTCCGCCGTGTTTATCCACAACAATTTGATAGCAGATGGATAATCCTAAACCTGTGCCTTGACCGACTGGTTTAGTGGTAAAAAATGGGTCGAATATTTTAGATTTTACATCATCGGTTATCCCAGAGCCGTTATCTTTTATACAAATCGTTACCCAATCGCGATCGATAACTTCGGTACGGATGGTAATCTGACTGGGACTGTTTTTTATTTCCTCTGGCGAGCGCTTTTTGTCTTTTTCTTGCAGAGCGTCGATCGCATTACTGATAATATTCATAAATACCTGATTCAATTGCCCGGAATAGCACTCGATATCTGGCAAATCACCGTACTCTTTCATAACTTCAATTCCCGGAGATCCCGGTTTACTTTTTAAGCGACTTTGTAAAATTAACAGCGTACTCTCAATGCCTTCTTCAATTTTCACTTGTTTCATTTCCGCTTCGTCCAGCCGAGAGAAATTTCGCAACGTTAAAACGATATTGCGGATGCGATCGGTTCCCACTCTCATGGAAGATAGCAATTTCGGTAAATCCTCAATTATATATTGTATATCCGCTGTTTCCACGTATTCTTGAATCTCTGGATCGGGATGTGGATAAAACTTTTGATAAAGCTGGAAAAGCTCTATTAATGTTTCGCTGTATTCATTTATATGAAAAAGATTACCGTGAATGAAATTGACGGGATTGTTGATTTCGTGAGCTACACCTGCCACTAATTGTCCCAAACTAGACATCTTTTCAGTTTGCAGTAGTTGAGTTTGCGTTTGTTTGAGGTTATAGAGCGCTTCGTGAAGTTCTTTTTCTGCTAGTTTGCGTTCGATAATTTCCCGTTCTAAGGCTTGGTTTGCTTCGCTCAACTCTCCGGTGCGATCGGCTACTTTTTGTTCCAAATCGCGATAAAAATCAGCCAGTTGATCGGCCATTTTGTTAAAGGTATTAGCCAAGACTCCCAATTCATTGCGGGCGGTAATATCCACTCTGATATCGAGATTTCCGGCACTAATTTTAGAAGCGACATCTGTCAGGCGTTCCAGGGGTAAAACAACCGACCTTGAGAAAGCGAACCCCAAACTAACTACAACCACAGTTACGAGAAAAAGAGATCCGCCCATAACGATTGCCATTCTACGAACCGGAGCGTAAACTTCAGCAGTTGGCAATTCTACTACCACAGTCCATTGCACTCGACGTACCAAGGTAGCAGATCCCAAAACTTCTTTGCCCTTCAATCCCCGGTAAATTAAAAATTGTTCGATATCTGCTGCTGATGAGGATAGTTTTGATATATTCTGGATAAAAGGACGTTGGGAAAGGTTTTCTATTTTAAAGGTATTGGGTGTACTTCCCTTTTTAGCAATGAGATTAAAGCGGTCATCAAGAACATAAACGTAACCACTTTTATCTACATTAATTTGAGACATAACCAGAGATAAAAAGTTAAGATTTATCCGAGCGAATAATACTCCATCAACATGATTTTTCCAATTTCGGATCGGAACGGCTATCCAAGTTACTGGTAAGTTTGTTTTGGGGTCAATTTCTACGCGATCCAGATAATTTTCTCCTTCCTTAAACGTTTGCGAGAATAGGGGAGATTTAGCAACCTTGACCAAAACGGGATCGGATGGAGATATTGGTTTGTATGGGGACATAGCTTGGACAACTTTGCCTTGATTGTTGATAATACCAACGATTTCGTAGGCACTGTTGCTATTAACAAGTCCTTCCAGTAGACTGGCTAAAGTTTGGTCAGAAAACTCTGTCAATCCACGCAATCCCGCTAGGTAATTTAATTGACGCTGTAAGTCATTCAGATAAGTACCGATTTCGCTGGCGGTGGAGTGCGATCGCTCTTGCTGTAGCAGTCTTGACTGTTCCACCTCGCTGAGGAAGCTAAGATAGATTAACGCGCCTCCCGTTATTGCTAAACTGGCGATCGCAATTGATACAAGACCGTACCGCAATTGGTTGGCGATCGAAAAGATCCGTTCTCGAAAATCCTTCCTATTTGGACTATCCATAAATAGTCTCGGCTCCCTTATCTTAGTTTATAGGTTAAAACATCCAGTTAACGTCGATGGCCCATTGAACTGCTGTTAACAGTTAAATGCCCTAGATATTTGTGAAACTATATGTTATTTAAGCTACAGAAACTCTTACTGCCAGATCTTTTAAAGTCTATTTCGGATTGCTTTAAACTTCGTTTAACTACAATATTTCTATTACTGTTTGCTGGTAGTTTGGCCTTAAGTTTAGCTTTGGGAAGTTGTAATTCCAGTACGAATAGCAATTCTAGTGCCGCTTCTTCAGACGATGGGATTGGGAAAGTAACAGTAGTGCGAATCGGTCATCAACCGCACGGCGCACCGATTCTGCTCAAAGCCAGAGGTACTTTAGAAAAACGCTTGGCATCGATGGGTCTTTCCGTACAGTGGGTGGAATTTCCCGCTGGGCCACCGATTATGGCAGCGATGGCAGAAGGAAAAGTTGATATGGGGATGGCTGGAGAAGTGCCTCCTTTGTTTGCACAAGCAAGCGGTGTACCTCTGGTGTATGTTGCCAACGAGCAACCCGTTCCCACAATGATGGGTATTTTGGTACGAAACAATTCGCCAATTAAAACGTTAGCTGACCTTAAAGGTAAAAAAATAACTGCTACAAAAGCATCAGCAGGTCACTATCTACTCATACAGGCTCTCTTGCGAACAGGCTTGACACTTGAGGACGTACAAGCAGTTTATCTGCCTCCACCAGAAGGACAGGAAGCTTTCCGGCGGGGAGAAGTAGATGTTTGGGTAGGTTGGAACCCGTTTTTGGCAATTTTAGAAGACAGTATGCCAGTTCGGTTACTGGCGAATGGTGAGGGGTTGACGAAAAATACAAACTTTTATTTTTCCACTCGCTCTTTTGCTAGTAGCAGCTACGATATTGTCAAAATTGTCATAGAAGAAATGCGACAGGTAGGAATTTGGGCTACCAATAATCCGTCAGAAGCGGCGAAAATTATTGCTGCAAAAAACAATATGAAATTAGCAACAGCGCTGAAAATGACAAAGATGAATTATTACGGGGCGCAACCGATTCAAGATCGAGCGATCGAAGAACAACAAAGAATTGCAGATACTTTTTTCCGGTTAGGTTTGTTGCCCAAACAAATTCGCGTTGAAGATGTTGTATGGAAGGGGAGGTCTTAGAATTAGGGTCACACGCTGACACCTTCTCGTTTAGCATTTCGATATAACTGGATATAGCCGCTCTCAAAAGGTTTACAAGAAGGCTTGCAACAAGGTTTAGAACAAGGAGAACGCCGAGGTAAGTTAAAAACAGTACCGATATTACTGGCAACAGGGTTAACTGTAAATAAGATTGCTGAGGTGTTAGGTTTGTCTGTGGAGGAAGTGCGACAAGCAGCGCAACAGGAATCTTCTAATTAAGTTGGAAAATTTGCCCTTTTGGGGTTGGTTTGTGAATGCGATCGCACTTTACGGATACTGAGGCGATCGCATTTTTATATGCTATACAAAAAAGAAGCGATCGCATTTAACAATTCCTCACAAAAATCTGCGTCGTATCTAATCAACCGCCTGCGAATTGATTCGCAGGCTAATAGCAAAAGTCGGATAAATCCGACTGGATATATATGTTATTTCTTCAGTCCACTTCAGTGGACTTTCGCTATGAGCCTGGGGTTTGAACCCCAGGCGGGCTGTAAGCGAAGCAATTGACTGAGAAGAGGCTTATTTCGGGATAGAATATTCAACCAAACGGGGATTATCCATTCGTTTAGAAGCATCTAATATTTCTAAACCCACGATATTTCCTTCTTTGTCATAATCAACAATTAATCCAGGCTTTTCTTCGTCGCTTTCTTCAATAGGAGAATTGTTAAAAATGATTCTCATCACATCTACTTCAGAATCGTAGGTAATTTTCATGGCTGTTTCCTATATTTATCGATTCAGCGGTTAATGATTTTACCTATTTTCCATCGCCCGTTGCACTTTCTCAACTTGCTTGGGTGCTTCCATTTCGGTGAAGAGTTTAATTGCTTGTTGAAAATTTGGCTGACTTTTTTCGGTGTCACCCATTTTTTGATAAGTTAAGGCAAGTTGATAGTAAGCTTCGGCTAAGTCGCATTTAGCGCCTATTTTTTCTAGGAGTTCTATTGATTCTGTATGATGAGAAAGTGCGGTTGTAAAATCTCTCTGTTCTCGATAAAGTTCTGCTAGACCATAGAGAGCTTTTGCTTTTACTTGAGTGTAACCGATTTCCTTAGCAAATGAAATAGCTCTGCGGTACATCTCAAAAGACTTTTCAGTTTCTTCTAAATTTTTATAAGTTTTTCCTAAAAATAGTAAGCTATAGCCTTTAGTCCATTCGGTAACCTCTGTTATTAAAAGTTGCTGATAAGCTTTTTCTGCCAAATAATATGCTTCTTGTTCAAAACCCAAGCAAGACTTCAGGAACGCCAAGCAAAAACAAGCGTCCGCTGAATAGATATTAAATTCTGTATTTTTTGAAATTAATAAACATTCTTCAAAGTGTTTCATAGCTTCTTCAAGCTCCCAAAGATCTATTTTACAAAGACCTATATTTATTAAAAAAACTGCCTTTCTACTTTTAAAATACTTGCGCTTTTTTGTTTCTAAAGTATTTTCAGAGTTAGATTCTAAATATTCAGTGGCTATCCTGCTCGATTCTTGATGATACTTAATAGCTTTATTAAGTTCACCAATTAAATTATATAAATAGCCCATTATAATATTTAAATTTATCAAGCAGTAGGGATCATTAATGTGGTTGATTATAGGAGTTATTGCCAAAATAGTTTGTTGTAATAAACCCAGCCTCCAACAAGTAGTACCAAGGTTTTCTACAGCAATTAGCTGATTCTTATTTATATCTTTTACAATCACAGCCCCAGCTTGCTCATAATCATTAATCTCTACATAATGATAGTAAGCCTCAAAAGCTTTCAGTGCATCCTCTAAATTTTCAACCGTCTTCAGACTCTCCGTCCAAAACTCAGCAGCTTTCCGATTCCCTGTCTCCCAATCTTCACTTTCCCTCAATCTTTTTACCGCTTCTGCCCGAATCACTGGATGCAGCCAATATTCTTGATTACAAAATTCGACTAAAGACCTATCTCTCAACGATTTAATTACCCGTCGATGTTGACTATCTTGCACATCCCAAAGTAAACAAAACAAACCTTCAATCGGAACTCTTGGAACATCTTGATATCGATAACATCCCAAACGGCAGAGAAGTTTATAAGCAGATAAATCCAGTTGTTGCAAACGATTAAATTGACTAACAACTAAACCTTCTAATTCTCTCTCAATCAACAAATCATCTTTATTTGCTTGCCAATAAGCGACTAAATTATTGTTAAACTCCTTAATCGCACCACGGAAAATGTCCATAGCTTTGGCATTTCCCCCATAAGCTTGGTGCATGGCATTCAGCACTTCTGTATCTATCTGAATATTGCGGCTATTAAAAAACTTTTCCCATGCGGCGATATCCAAACCTTCTAAGCGATAATACTCAACTGTTACCGATGATTCGCGCAGGCATTCGCGGCTGGTAATTAGGGTAACAGATTGCACTGCTGGATCGGCTAAAGCAGTGAATAATTCTACATATTTTCGATGCGCTTCGATGCACCTGCCATTTCCATCTAGTGCTGGTTCCAGGTTATCAATTAATATGCCTATTCTTTGCTTGGGATTTCGCAAATGCTGCCTCAATCTATCCAGGGTAACGCCAAATTCTCGCCCTGGTTCTTCATCAAAATATCGCCGCAGCCATTCCTCAATTATACTTTCGGCAGAGGTAATATTTTGAGTTTCCTTTGCCATCCGCAGATCGAGTATTTTATCGAATCCCTGCGTGTTGAGGAATTGCCACGCCAGCGTTGTTTTGCCGATACCGCCTTTACCGTGAATGACGATCGCTTTTGCACCTTGTTGGATTAGGTTGTGGAGATATGCGATCGCACCCTCCCGCCCCACAAAATTCGGATCTTCCTTGGTTATAGCCTCTTTAGGCGGAGGAATATGGTCGCTTTCCTCCAGTGTTAACCCCAAAGCTGCGAACAATGCCTGGATAGACCTTTTATCAACTCCTTCTTCCCTCCGCAATATCTTAGAAACGGTATCGGTACTCAAAGTCCTTATAGACTTTGGATTATTGTGAGGCTTAGTTAGATCTTCTATCTTTTCTATCGTATGCTGACCATGAAACTTTTTTCTCAGCGTATCTTGCAGTTTATCCCAACCGCGATCGCTCAGTATACGTCCCCGATTTCGTTGCTGCTTATTCATCGCCGTTATCCGCCTAAGACCCCGATCGCCGAAGTTACACCGACCTTAAGGGAGATAATAGCGCTTTTGCCGATGTTAAGGCAGTGATGCGATCGCAAAATCTATCGTTTCTGGAAGCTGGAAAGCCCTACAATGGTGCTTTTCCAGAATTTTACTCAAAAAACCTAAGTTCCGGCTTATCGTCGGGATCTCCTCTGGTTGAGATTGTTGGCAAGTTGCACGATGGATTTAGCTGATAAATCAGGAGTCCACCAATCATCATGGAAGACAAAGATTTTCAAGACTTCTTAACCGCATTGGGAATTACTGCCAGCATCCTGACCATTTGGCCTTTTTGTCCCGCTTTAGCAATTGGATCGAGTGTGGCTATAGCAATTCACTTATATCGGATGAAATAACAAGAAAATAAAGA
>NZ_JACJUP010000560.1:0-4301 GCF_014748295.1 Planktothrix sp. FACHB-1355
AATCCCGGCAACGGGATTGAAACTGGATCGGAGGGGTCTTTAGTCGCGGCCATTAAATTCCTTTCAATTAACAGAATCCCGGCAACGGGATTGAAACATATGATTCGATTTTACATATTAAAGAGTCCATTGTCTCTTTCAATTAACAGAATCCCGGCAACGGGATTGAAACGTTTAACTAACTGATCGTAGTTGTTAACGGGGGGGATCTTTCAATTAACAGAATCCCGGCAACGGGATTGAAACCGGCCTCTTTGAATTTCCCTTATGCCACCTCGCGCTTTCAATTAACAGAATCCCGGCAACGGGATTGAAACTTTGATTTCCTCAAGCAGAGCTTCGATTCGATCGAGGCTTTCAATTAACAGAATCCCGGCAACGGGATTGAAACAACCCGCCAGCAGAAAAGATTTCCATCCTGCTAGACTTTCAATTAACAGAATCCCGGCAACGGGATTGAAACAATTAGTGATTTCTGCACCCGTCTATCGGGAATCATCGTTTCCATTGCTGCAAAATGTACTCGTAGAAGCGTTCCGTATCGACTTTTTCCATCGCCTTAATTAAGCGTCCACCCGGCTCAACTTTAGTGCGACCCTGGCTGAGTCCACTGGTGACAATAACTGTTTCCCATTCGCGCAGTTGGTAAAACTCAGGATGTGCCAAATAAGCTGTCGCCAAAACATCCCAAAAATAAAAATCCTGGGGAATAACTAGCGCGTAACATTGTCCTGCTAAATCGGAAAGCGGATAGCGACGCTGTTTGCCAATTCGTTGCACAAATGCCGATGTTACTGGCACATTGTTGGTAACATCTAAAGAGCAAAGTACGATCGGAATGTTCGTTTGCCAAACTCTCTCTACAGCTATGGGGTCCCAGTAAGCGTTCCATTCCGCCGAACCGTCTTGTCCCGCTTCCAAAGAACGCTCTACATTACCGGGAACGTTAAGTGCGCCTCCCATCCAGATAATTTGTTTAATTTTTGCTTCAATCTCTGGAGATATCTCGATCGCACTCGCTACAGTAGTCAAAGGGCCAGTTACCAGTAGCGTGACAGGTTCTGGTGCTTGTTGAAGCGATCGCACCATAAAATTTTGACCCGATTCTGACACTTTCGGCGTTTTAATTGTCTCGTTTTCGTTCAAAATTGGCAGATGGTCAACAATAAACGAATCTCGTCGATAAAGTCGCGGGAACGGATTTATCCCGCGCACTGTACTTTCCGCTACAGGTACATCATGACAACCCATCAAATCTAAAATTTTCCGCGTCGCACTCACAGCCGGTTCAATATAGCAGTCCGCAGGCGTCACAATCACCCCGATCGGTTGCACTTGGGTCATTGTCATCAGCAACATAACCGATAAATAGTCGTCAACGCCACCGTCGCAATCCATGAGTACGAGTTGTTTCGACATATGTAAGCTAGGGACTAGGGAGTAGGGGCTAGGGTAAGAAAGGTTTATTATCAAGGGTTTCAGGAATTAAGAATGCCTTAATCGCCGATTCGGTTGCTATAAAAACTATAGCGATCGATAGTTAGCAAAGATAACAGGATAATTATCCGTGAGGTTGTTCGTTTGCGATCGACCTTCTGGCTTTTTTTCCTCCAGTTCTTTATCGGGTCGTTATGAACTATCGCTACTGGGTATTGCGGATAATAGAGGTAATAGTTTATACTGCGTTTTGTGCGATCGCTCCCGAAGTAGCTGATTTATTTCCAGGTTCATCTAAGCTGGATGCAAACATTTCCCAAAACGCGATCGATTTTCCCCTCAGTATTCGCGAATTATTCGGTAGCAAAACAGCACCGGGAGCGATCGCAGTCGGCGTCGCCGAAGGCAACTTGACCCCTAGAGGATCGCCCACTTCTATTTATTTGGGACATACCGACCCTGGCAACTTTGCGACCAACAGGGGATTTTGCAGTTGGAACAAAGCCGAAGCGATATCTGTAGAAGAAGCAGATAGCTTTTGTTTGCAAGCATTGCAGTCGCAATCTGTGGCGATCGAAAATCAGCTACTGGCGCTGGGACTGCACCCGAAGATTAACAAAAGAGCGATCGTCATGGGCACAGATTTGTGGAATCAATCCAATTCCGCTGGCCCTCAATTTCCCTTCAAATTTTCTTTAGCCCTGGAAAAAGGACTGACCGGAAGACAAGCGTATATCTGGGCACGAGTAGAATCATTTCGCAACGCTCAACAACAATTGGACGCCAGCGGGTTGTTTGGCATTTGCCAGCGAGAACCTTATTATCGCCAGCAACTTACGGAACTGCAACTAGACTCAGAAGAATGGCGCTGGAATTGTATAAAATTAGACCAATTGCGACGAGTAATCACAATAGAGAATGTTTTGAAATTACACCTAACTCAAAGAAAGTAATGAAATCAAATATAGGATAAGAATCATCACAAAACGCGCCCCTAAAATTGACCTGTAGCTTACCCACTAGCAAGCCGCTGTCAATACATATGTTTATGCCAAAGTAAGTGACACTTACATCTGTGTAAACCAGTGTTTATTTATTTTTGTATCTGGTTAAAAAATTTTCAAACTCACTTTGCAGATAAACATTTATGTTAATCTAAGCAAGGATTCAACTTGCCAAGGTGGGAACGTGTGAAAGTAGAATAAAAGTATCTCCACTAAATACTGTAAGGACGGAGTTACACCACCATTACCAAACCGTTATCTCACCGCATCCCACAACTGCATAACCGATTGTCACCGAACGAGAGCAACTTCTTACTGTTGGTAGATTCCTGCCAGCAAGCCAAATTCCGAAAATGGTTATGTTTTCTGAAAACGGTGTCAATCCGGTGATGTAAACTTAGCTTTAGGGCTGGGAGCGGTTAATAAAAACTCGACAGTAAAGCCTCCATCAGAAAAGAATATTAACAAAGGAAGCAAATATGTCTTTGCAAAAGTACGATTCCACACTTCCTCGCAGCATTGCAGATTTGGTTCACAGACACGGATTTAAAAGCGTGGTCAGAGAATTAGCAGCTTATTGTGAAGTGGAGTGGGTGCAAGCTGAAATCAGAAGCGAACCTGCTGACCACTGGCGCAATGTTGGTGTTACTTTAGTAAAAGTAGCTGAAAATTTGCCGTTGCAAGAATAGCTTGAGCGTATCGATCGCAGTTTGCCAAATTCGAGAACCCAGACATCAGGGTGATTTGTGATTACCTGTGCCATTGGTTACAGATCGAATTCGCCAAAACAAAAAAGTTATTAAAATAAAGGTAAGTCTATTTGAATCGAAAAAATAAGTGCGATCGCACTTCCTGTAAATGCGATCGCACTTGACCCACCTATACCTCCGGCTCAATCCCCGCAGCTCTTAGCTGAGCTGCCAATCGATCGGCCCGTTGGCGTTCCTGTTCGGCTCGTTGGCGCTCCTGCTCAGTCCGTTGACGTTCTTGTTCGGCTAACTCGAAACCCCATAACAAAAGATCTCCCTGTTCATCCCACCAGCGTAACCAAAAACCTGTCCGGTTTTCTCGGCTTCCTTGCCATATCCCCAGAAACAACCCCATCTCCGCAATCCAATAACGATTATTTACATCCGCTTGGCGTACCTGATACTGTCCGGAACTATCCAGTTGATAAACTTCCAAAACCCCAGTTTCCGGAGCGAAAATAGCATAGTTAGGAACGCACAAAACTTGCTCGTAAAAAAACCACTTACCAGGTGGATAAGTTGGCTTCGTAGAATACTCGCTACCCTCAGTATCCGAAATAAACTCCATCACTATGACGGGAATCTCTCCTTGAAGTTGGGGAGTATAGCTGCGCCTAACTTCAGCTCGCGAAACGCCGATCGTGGGAACATAACCCCAATCTGGGGCTTTTACCACAATTTTGTCATTGACTGTCGCACAAATTCCGTAATTTGTGAAAGTTAAGGCATTGGCAGATAGCCTACCGGCAAGTTGCAAGCTTTCTGTCAATGCAGCAGCAAGAGGTGGTTGATTGATATTATCCACAGGTTCATCATCTAATACGAAATCATCGGGGAGTTTTTCCCAGGTTATTTGATAAGGAGCGGTACGAGTTAACATGGTTTGTCTTCCTGCTCATTCTGCTATAGCAGACGGTTCAATTGTGATAAGTCAGAGTTTATTTATGGTAAGTTGTCAACATCTCAATTTTAATCTGGGACAGGCAAGATGCCTATCCCACAAGAATATTATCAAATTTGACTCTCAAATATAGATGCTAGAGCGCCATTCCACTAAAATGACTCGACCCCCTTTATAGTCTAGAGTGTAGGGGTGAAACATTGTGGCGAT
>NZ_JACJUP010000561.1:0-4351 GCF_014748295.1 Planktothrix sp. FACHB-1355
GAACTGGGGATAAACCAAAAATCCAAAATCTTCTCTTGCGAAGGTGAGTATCGTGACGGTCACCGCCAAGACGCCCACTTCGCGCAAAATCTAAAATCTAAAATCGATCGACTGTGGAGAAAATGCCAAACTCAATATCAAATGACGACCCCCTCTGGTTTAAGAACGCCATCATTTACGAAGTACCGGTGCGTGCCTTTGCCGATAGCAACGGTGATGGCATCGGCGACTTTCGAGGGCTCACAGAAAAACTGGATTACCTACAAGATTTAGGAGTCACCGCACTCTGGATACTGCCCTTCTTCCCGTCACCGCTACGAGATGACGGATACGATATTGCCGATTACACCAGCGTCAATCCCATTTACGGTACGCTATCAGATTTTAAAGAATTTTTGTCAGCAGCGCATCAACGAGATATCCGCGTAATTATCGAATTAATTGTCAACCATACATCCGACCAGCATCCTTGGTTTCAGCGGGCGCGACGGGCAGCGAAAGGCAGCAAGGAAAGAGATTTTTACGTTTGGAGCGATTCTCCCGAAAAATACCGGGAAGCGAGAATTATCTTCAAAGATTTTGAAACCTCTAACTGGACTTGGGACCCGCTGGCCAAAGCTTATTACTGGCATCGCTTCTACTACCATCAACCCGACCTCAATTATGACAATCCAGAAGTCCGAAAAGCCGTCTTGGAGGTGTTGGATTTTTGGTTAGACATGGGAGTAGACGGACTGCGCCTAGATGCAGTACCTTATTTGTACGAACGGGAAGGAACGAATTGCGAAAACCTGGAAGAAACGCACCAGTTTCTCAAGCAATTGCGATCGCACATCGACACCAAATACCCCAACCGGATGTTGCTAGCAGAGGCAAATCAATGGCCTGAAGATGCGGCACAATATTACGGCAACGGGGATGAGTGTCACATGAACTTCCATTTTCCCCTCATGCCGCGTTTGTTCATGTCGCTGCGGATGGAAGATAGCTTCCCCATTATCGATATTCTCAAGCAAACTCCCCCCATTCCCGATAACTGTCAGTGGGCATTGTTCCTTCGCAATCACGACGAACTAACCCTGGAAATGGTGACAGATGAAGACCGAGACTATATGTATCGCGTCTATGCCCAAGACCAGGAAATGAGAGTAAACTTGGGTATCCGTCGCCGCTTAGCACCTCTGCTAGGAAACGATCGCCGTCAAATCGAATTACTCAACAGTTTGCTGCTGTCTCTCCCAGGCACACCCGTACTTTACTACGGCGATGAAATTGGTATGGGAGATAACGTTTACGTAGGCGATCGCAACGGCGTCCGCACACCGATGCAGTGGAGTGCCGATCGCAATGCCGGTTTCAGTCGCACCAATCCCCAAAAACTATATTTACCGATTATCGTCGAATCGGAATATCATTACGAAGCAATCAACGTAGAAGCGCAGCGGGCAAACTCCAATTCCCTTTGGTATTTCATGAAACGCCTGATCGCTACTCGCAAACGTTTCCAGGCATTAGGAAAGGGAAGTTTTGAATTCCTCCACCCAGAAAACCGCAAAGTAATTGCTTTCACCCGCACATACGGTGAAGAACATATCTTAGTAGTGGCGAATTTGTCCCGTTTTGTGCAAACGGTGGAATTAGATTTATCGCCCTTCAAAGGTATGATACCGATCGAAATTTTCGGTCGCACTCAATTTCCCCCCATCGGCGAATCGCCGTACTTTATCAGCATCAGTCCCTACGCATTTTATTGGTTTACCCTCAAGCTGCAACCCAGCTTAACCCAACTGCCAAAACCGCAAACACAACTGACAGCTTTAGTTGCTAACGGTAAGTGGGATAATATTTTTGTGCAACCGGAGTCGAAAACAACTCTGGAATCTATTTTGTCCGATTACCTGTACACTTGTCCTTGGTATAGCGAAAAAGACCGCACGATTTCCGCCGCGCATATTGTGGAAGCATTGCCAATTTTTCGCGAGGAAAAAGAAGCGCGGATAGTTTGGTTGCGGGTAGAGTATACCCAAGGAGAACCGCAAACTTACCTGCTGCTGATAGGTTACGCAGAAGGCGAAGAAGGGAAGCAGCTGTTGGCCGAAAATAACGCCTGTGCGATCGCTCGTCTTCAAGTGCAAGGTAAAAAGGAAAATGGCGTTTTGTTTGATGCGATCGCAGATAAAAATTGTCTGACTTCCCTGCTGGATGCGATCGCGCACGATCGCAACCTCAAAGGAATGGCAGGAGAACTGGTCGCCACAACAACCGATCTGTCCTCGCAGCTAACAGCAAATGCAGATTTGGAACCGCATCTTCTCAGAGGCGAACACAGAAATACTTCTGTAATTTACGGCGATCGTTTCATCCTCAAACTCTTCCGCAAACTCGACGAAGGTATTAACCCAGATCTGGAAATTCGCCGCTTTTTGGGCGAGAAAAAACTCTTGAAACATTTTGCCCCCCTAGCTGGGAAACTGGAGTACCGCCGTGCCAAAAGCGCACCCATAACTGTGGGGATATTGCAACAATATATCCAAGATGCCACGAATAGTTGGGACTACACACTCGATAGCTTGCGCGACTACTTCGATCGCGTCATGTCTCAACAGGCGACAACTACTTTAGTACCCGTTTTTTCCGGATCGCTGTTAGAATTGCAGGCAGCAGAAATTCCCGAATTGGCAAGGCAAACGATCGGTTCCTACCTAGCTTTAGCCGAACTGTTAGGTCAGTCTACCGCCGAATTGCACATGACCCTAGCTTCCGATCTAGAAAATCCCGATTTTGCCCCAGAACCTTTTTCATCTTTTTACCAGCGTTCTATTTACCAATACGCACGCAACCTCACAGGGCAAGTATTTTTGTTGTTGAAAAAACGACTCAAGTCATTACCGCCCGATCTCCAAAAATTGGCACATTCTGTTCTGTATCGCCAAGAAGAATTTCTGGGACGCTTCGAGTTAGTCCTCAAACAAAAGATTACTGCCATGCGTACCCGCTATCACGGCGATTACCATCTCGGACAAGTGCTTTACACCGGCAATGACTTTGTGATTATCGATTTTGAGGGAGACCCGACGCGCACTTTAAGCGAACGGCGCATGAAGCGATCGGCCCTGCGAGATGTAGCGACAATGCTGGAATCATTCTATCATGCTGCTAGCATTGCACTCCGCCGCGAGATCGAAAACGGCACTATCCGCCCAGAAAATCTTCCCTTAATGCAACAATGGGCGAATTTCTGGTGTAACTGGGTGAGTGCTGTTTTCTTGAATAGCTATCTGAAAATTGCTAGCAAAGACAGCTTTTTGCCAAAGACCGAACAAGAATTGCAAGTGTTGCTGGATGGCTATGTGCTGGAGAAAATTATCTACGATTTGGGTTACGAACTCAACAATCGTCAAGATTACGTGGCAATACCGTTACAGCGCCTGATCCAATTTTGATTTTTCTGTTTGGATTTGATGTCATATCGTGTCCGGTCGATTAGCCATAGTTAAATATTAGGTACGTTGTTGCGCTTTAGCGCTCTTATTCGGAGTGCGGCATCGCAACTACGTACCTAAGAAATTTTATTGTGGGCGATCGTCCGGACATAATATTTACAACTTTGAGGTTGAAGGGTTTCATACCTACTTCGTCTCTGACTTGGGTGTTTTGGTTCATAATACTTGTGATAGAGACATTAACCGTATAGGAGGTGGAAGTCCCGATAATCTCAAGCTAAAGCCAGCTGAGCAAAAGTTAAACCCTCCTGGTATATCAGTTTTGAAGGGTGGATCGCCTGCGGAGGCTGCCCAGCAGATGAAGAAAGCATTTCCCAACGCCGCAGGGCTGCATGAAGCAGCTAAAGTCGTAGGTTCAACGAATGAAGCGTTAATTAGAAGCGCTGGTTTTGACATTATGCCCGCTCCAACTAAAAAGTTTCCAAACCACCACAGGATTACTCACCCAAATGGTGGCAAGGGATTCAACGATGAAAATCTCAGTAGGCTCTCTGACGTTTTCACCGATACAAGATTGGAGGATTAGCCATGTTTCTTAAACTAATAGAAATTGTTGATTCAATGCAGAATGTAGTGGTTACAGCGGAAGTAGAAGATAAAGGAGAGTATTACTCTGGTTCAGTTAGTCTTGACAAAATGCCTGAAGTCCTTCGTTTAGAATTTGAGGAGTACGAATTGCTCATAAACAATCAGGTTCTCAGCCTACTCGATCAAATTGAAGAACAGATTAGTATTACTTCATTTACAGTCATTTTTGATGATGGTAGAAAGTTTTATGTAGATGATTTGCAAATATTTCCCATATCTGGAACGATATCGTTTAAAGTATCAAAACAGATTATTTAAGA
>NZ_JACJUP010000562.1:0-4351 GCF_014748295.1 Planktothrix sp. FACHB-1355
ATTGACTGCGGCGAAAAGCGTCGCGGGATGTGGAGTTGCTTTGCATCCAGATTATATAAGGATGGCGACGAAAATCGTAAACTGCTGCTACCCGCAACACGGCGGCTTCTAAGGTGGGAATGGCGATTAAATCTTCCCAAATTAGGGAGGGTGCGATCGGAAAATCTTCAATGGCAAAAGGTTTGTCTTCTAATATTTGCATAATTGACCTCCACTTCAATAAATCTGGCTCTTTTGGAATCTCTAGGCAAAAGTTTATCTACTCATCTGATGTCCGGTTGCATGGTTGCCTAAAAAAATCGCACTCTTATCTGTGTTCATCTGTGTTCATCTGTCTTCATCTGTGGTAAAAATTTAATTGGCAAGAAACTAAGGTGATTACCCTGGTGCAAGATCTGAGTCTACGAACATTTTCTCCCCCGCTCCCCGATCGCAACGCTACCGACTTTGGTGCGGCGAAAACTGGCCATGATGAAATCGCGCACAAAGGCGAAGTAGGAAGAGATGTAAGGTGCGCCGCGCAATGTTAATTCTTGTTTGAGTTCCTGATGCAAACGCGGTAAATTGTACCAAGGTACTGCTGGATATAAGTGATGTTCTAAATGATAGTTTTCATTACACATAAAGAATCGGGTGACGGGATTGGTAAGAATAGTGCGCGTACCTCTAATTAGATCCGATTCGTCTTCTAATAAAGTGTGTTGACTCATCCCGCGAATGTTGACCATTGTGTTAATAAATAACATGGGAATCAGCCAAGCTTGAATTAGTAGCCACTTGGGAATGGGGGATAGGAAAACTGCCGTTACCAACAATCCCAGCAAAGCCAGTTCGATCGCAATACAAATTCGATCTTTTCTCTGACCTTGGCGAAATCCCAATATCGGAATTGCGATGATATATACTGGATAGCCAATTAACAACCTTCCCCAGTACATCAGGAAGACCAACCAGTTCCACTGGGTATAATTTTTGTAACGATCGGGATCGCCTTCTAAACCTAAATCCTTGTGATGCTTGAGGTGTAGGACTTTGTAAGCTGAATAGTTTTGCAGTACTGGCAAAGCGCACAGGATACTTAAAATTCTGTTCCAATGTGGGTGATTTGATAGTACGCCATGCACTCCTTCATGTGTAAATAAGCTGATACCGTGTAAAGAAGCAGCCGCGAGAAGGTACAATGGCAGACAGGCAATGTAGCGCCAAGGAGTTGCGATCGCCTCCACTAGCAGAAATATACCACCAACGGCAATTATATAGAAAAAGATAAATATCGCTAACCGATAGTGATGGCTGCCGATGCGATGCAACTCTTTGAGTAGGAGGACATTGACTGGCGGCTTTTCTAAATAGTTAATCCCAGACTGGACGGGAACTACCTGTAAATCTTCTGGTAAGGCAGTTAGTTTGCTTTCCATATCAGAAACGGTCAGATACCGAATGCACTAATCTACAGTTCGATCGTGCTACAGTCCTTTTTATCTGACGCAGGTTGTGTGCAGCTTTTTCAATTGGCAGTTTTTTTAGCGTAGGGTGGGCACTGCCCACCAAGTAACGTAGAATGCGTTAGCTTCTGCGTAACGCACCTTCCGGTCGTGCCCAAAATGCGGTGCATCATCGATTCTGATATGCTTGCCAGAGATAATACCCCACAGTGGCAAAAATAACCAAAATAATCACCAACAAAAATCCTATATTCAGCACAAACTCTTTCCGTATTGCTGCCTGGATAATTTGCCATTCAATAAATGCAAATAACCAGATTAGTTGCATTTTCATCCATTTCATCAGACGTAAAGCTATCTCATATTGTCTGTAAGCATTTTGCTCTGTTATCGGTACAGGATAATTAAATGTATGGGGAAACCGATTTACTACTGTCAACAAGATATAAAACAATAGGCTGAGGCTCGGAAAAAGCAAGATAGTCAACTTGCTACCCATCGAATCTACCTTGCCAAACACATCAAAATGAATGGGAATAATATCGGGCATGGCAGCCCAATTAACGATGAGGTATATGAGGTTAAACGCAATTCCGGCAACGGCGACAATTTCGATCGCTCCATCTAAGGGCGATCGCGGTATATTTAAAACAGGTTGTGAAGTCATATTTACCTCAAAAATTAGGTTTGTGCAAGCATAATATTATGGTCAATTTTTCGAGCGAAACAAACAACGATACAGTCAAAATTCGGAAAGTAGTGACAGCTGCTTTCGGTCGTCCAAATGAAGCCCAACTCGTAGAAACGATCCGCAACTCTCCGAATTTCATTCCCGCACTCTCGATCGTCGCAAAACAGAATGAAAATGTGCTGGGTCACATTTTATTCAGTCCTATTACTATTGAAGCACAAGGACAGATAAGTAGCGCGATCGCACTCGCACCCTTAGCCGTCACACCTGCACATCAGCGTCAAGGTATTGGCACCCAGTTGGTACATACTGGTTTATCAAAATGTCGGGAATTAAATCACAGTATAGTTGTCGTTCTTGGCGAACCGCAATATTATCGCCGTTTTGGTTTCCAGACAGCTAGCGAATTCGGCGTGCAAGCACCTTTTCCAGTTCCCGATGAAGCGTTTATGGTGCTGGAACTTCAACCCGACGCACTGAAAAATATCAGCGGTACTGTACGATATCCGGAGTATTTTAATGAAGTCTAATATCATGTCTGTTTGAATACTTATAGCTCTTCCATTGACTTATCACTCTGGACACACACTATGGTCTCTGTCAAACCACACAATGTAGTAAACGGAACCAACGCGAAAACCAAAAATACGCTTTCTTTCATCAACCCGCATTTCCGAAAGTTTAACATCATCGCTGACGCTTTCAGGTAGCTTTGGATGATTGGTAATTAGCTTATATCCGCAGCCTACAGAACCCCCACGTTGTTTCGAGCCTTGGCTTTTTATTTGCGCCCATGTGTATCTCTCGATTTTTTTTAGCGCTCGTATCAAATCCTCAATTTCTGATGGTTGCCACTCCGATAAACGCCAGCGATTTTCATCAGTATGCTCAAACCTAAAGCTAGGGTGTTGTTCGTCTGCGTTCTCCGAGCTTGTTGGATGAGCCAAAGCTGACTCAGGAATTTTGCGTGAGGAACTTGCTCCTGAAGGCTTTTTTATACGAGACTTTCCCACTACTCCTCCAAAAAAGAGGTGTAATAAGCTTTCATATCCTCATGCGATATAACATTTGATGATTTTTTGGCAGGCTCTAAACCCTTACGAGCATTAATCCAAGGAGCTTCTGAATGAGTCAAGTCTTCAAGTCGTTTGGCACTCAATTCCCCATAAGCAGTCCAAACTTCCTCAAGTACTTCCAGTTCGTCTTCTTCAAATTCTGGTAGTTCTTCTTGCGGTTCTGGAATAGCTCCATGTCGGAAATCTTTATAGGCGTCCCAAACTTCATATACAGCAGGCCCATGAACCCAAGCCTGAATATCCTCCTGAAAAATTGGCTTATCTCGCAGTACCAAACTCCAAGCCTGAGCATAATAGACAAGTTTTTGAAGCTTGAGAGGAGAAATTGTATCGCCTGCATCTCGATCGACACGGTACAGAAAGTACCGAGCGATATCCAATGCACTTTTCATAATAGTCCAATTCTTAAGCGCTACAGACATTATAGTTATGATTAGCTAGCAACGAGCGAATTCTACCTATTTGTATTATATAACATAAAATTTGATTTTTGATTTAGGTTTAAACAACAGATAAGATAGAATTTTGATTGGTGCGATCGCCACCTATCCTTTCCCATCATACAGCAGTTTTTTCAGCAAATCGACCCGTATTCCTAAGCGCATCTAAAAACGCATAAACTGCTGGAGAATGAAGCGCATTTGCCAAAATAGCTACCCCAATTACCCTTTCTAAATGTGCCGGCAAACTGCACACTCCCACACCGGGGGGTACGGGTTCGGCAGCAAGACGAGGGAGAATAGCAGCTCCCAAACCTTGTTGAACCATGCTGACAATGGTTGAATCTTCCCTGATTTCGTAAGCAATATTGAGGGGGTATTCTGTAATGGACAAACATTTGCGAGTCAAGGCATTGCAGGGAGGTATGGAACTGACAATTAATGGATATTTAGCTAATTCTTGCCAAGTAACTTGATTATTTCTCAATTTAGTTGTTGGTGGCAGCAGTAGAATGTAATCATCTCGCAGAATTTCCCAAGTTTCAAATTCATTGCTGGTGGGTAAATAGGTGAAACCAATATCGGCATAACCTTCCCGCAAAGCTTGTTCGATACTTGGGAAAGTGTCGTTTTCAGTAATACTGATGGTGATATTGGGAAAGCAGTGGCGAAATCGGGAGATCGCTGTTGGTAGGATGT
>NZ_JACJUP010000563.1:0-4342 GCF_014748295.1 Planktothrix sp. FACHB-1355
AGTTTTGTAGAGGCGATGGCAACAACTTTACAGCAGCTAGCACGGGATTTACCGCCAAATTTAGCAGTCTTAGTCGGAACAGTCGAACCGAATCCAAAAGCTTTTACCAGTGGCGGGAAATCTCTCTTTAACAGCATGGCTTTATTAGAAGGGGGAAAAGTGCAGCAAATCTTCCACAAAAGATTGCTGCCAACTTACGATGTTTTTGACGAACAGCGATATTTTGAACCCGGACTTCAGCCTAATTTCTTTACCCTCACTCCTCAGCCACACTACTCGGCAATTAAAATCGGCGTAACTATCTGCGAAGATTTGTGGAATGATGAAGAATTTTGGGGTAAGCGCACCTACGCTGTCAATCCGATTACTGACTTAGCCCAGCTGGGTGTAGATTTAATTGTCAATTTATCGGCTTCTCCTTATAGTGTTGGCAAACAAGCATTGCGAGAAGCAATGCTGCGGCATTCAGCGACACGCTTCGATCGACCTATTATCTATGCCAATCAGGTTGGTAGCAACGACGATTTGATTTTTGATGGTAGCAGTTTTGCCCTCAATCGTACAGGTGAAATAGTGTGTCGCGCCCGTAGTTTTGAGACAGATTTAGTATTGCTAGATTTTGATGTAGAAAAAGGGGATATTGCATCCGTACAACCGAAATATGTAACACCGCTACCTGATTGCGAAGAAGAGGAAATTTGGGGGGCGTTGGTGTTGGGAGTGAAGGATTATGCGCGAAAATGCGGTTTTTCTAAAGTTGTAATTGGTTTGAGTGGAGGGGTAGATTCAGCATTAGTTGCAGCTATTGCGGCAGAAGCTTTGGGCGCAGAAAATGTGTTGGGCGTCCTTATGCCTTCGCCTTACAGTTCCGATCATTCAGTAAAGGATGCTTTGGTATTAGCCGAAAATTTGGGTATTAAAACTCACACCCTGCCGATCGGCAATCTGATGCAAAGTTACGATGAAAGTTGGGAAGATTTGTTTGCGGGGACAGAGTTTGGTATTGCCGAGGAAAATATTCAATCGCGGATTCGCGGTAATCTGTTAATGGCGATCGCCAACAAATTCGGCTATCTTCTCCTCTCCACCGGCAACAAATCGGAAATGGCTGTAGGATACTGCACTCTTTACGGCGATATGAATGGAGGATTGGCTGCAATTGCCGATGTTCCCAAAACCCGCGTTTACTCTTTGTGTAAATGGCTAAATCGCAACGACGAAATTATTCCGGAAAATATTCTCACGAAAGCACCCAGCGCCGAACTCAAACCCGGTCAAACCGACCAAGATTCTCTCCCAGCTTACGATATTTTAGATGACATTTTGCAGCGCTTTATTCACGAACATCAATCGGCTGCACAGATTGTGGCTGCGGGACACGATCCGGATGTTGTCAAACGAGTGATAAAAATGGTAGCGCGGGCGGAATTTAAGCGGCGACAAGCACCGCCGGGATTGAAGATAACCGATCGCGCTTTCGGTACGGGATGGCGAATGCCGATCGCCAGCAAAGGTTTGGATACAGTTAGTGTTTAATATTCGTATGCCCCAAAATTGGACTTTCATCAGACAACGACTCACCCCTTACCTATTCCTTTTCCCTGCCCTTTTCCTGTTATTTCTAACTGTATTTTGGCCAACATTCCAAGCATTTTACCTCAGTTTTACTCAATACGACCTCACAAATCCGCCGCAGTGGGTGGGATTGGCGAATTTCCGCCGTTTGTGGAGAGATTCCCTATTCTGGAAAACGCTGTGGAATACGGTGCTGTACCTCGTCGCGGTGGTGCCGATTTTAGTTGTCGCACCCTTGGGACTGGCAATTTTAGTTAACCGCAAATCGCGTGGAATTACTTGGTTTAGAGCATTTTATTATACACCAGTAATCATATCGATGGTGGTGGCGGGGATTGCTTGGAAATGGCTGTATGCCGAAAACGGTTTGCTGAATCAATTTCTGAGTGCGATCGGATTTAAAGATGGGATTCCTTGGCTGACAAGTCCCAAATGGGCGCTTTACAGCGTCATGGCGGTGACTGTCTGGAAAGGATTGGGCTACTATATGGTGATTTACCTGGCTGGGTTGCAATCTATACCAGCAGAACTGTATGAAGCGGCGGCGATCGATGGTTCCGATGGCATAGGCAAACACTGGGACATCACCGTACCGTTGATGAAACCTTACCTATTGCTAGTAGCAGTAATTTCGGCAATTTCTGCTACCAAAGTATTTGAGGAAGTTTACATCATGACCGAAGGAGGGCCGAGAAATAGTTCTAAAACAATTGTTTACTATCTCTACGAACAAGCCTTTAAAAGTTTAGAAATCAGCTATGCTTGCACAATTGGTTTGGTGTTGTTTTTGCTGATTTTGGGATTGTCGATTTTGAATCTCAAATTGTCACAAGCGCGAGGACAAATTCATTAACAATATCTCTATAACGTCTATTCCGTATTGCCTAAATAACTTCTCCCCCACTCTTTCCCTAACCCCGACGCCCTTGTCCCGACGCCCTTTTTAAAACCTCCTTTCAAACTCAAATTGCGCTTTGGTATCACCGGAAAAATCAGTGGAACCGCGCAACAGAATATTGTTATTTACCCGATAGCGCAGGTTATACTGTAATGGTTGATCGGTAGTGAGAACTTTTGATACAGAACCAGAAAGTCGATCGGTAATATCGACCACTGCCTCTGCTGCCAATCCTAGTGTAGTGTTACGAGCTCTATCTTCTCTGTTGGGGGGAATAGCTGTGGGGAAAAAGCGCAATTCGCTCAAACCGAAAGCTTGTCCGATCGCACTAATCGTACCCTGAACCTGCTGATTTCCCAACAAAGCAGAACCCGCTAAATTAGCAAGTCCCAAAGTACTGTCACCCCGACCTAAATTCTGTGCAAATCCGCCCCCGATTAAAGCCACAATTTCCGATTCAGTGCGCGGCGGGTTGCTTGTCAGCACCAAGTTATCCGCCAATTGACTGGCCGGTCCCTCGACTCTAGCCACAATGCGAACCGTTTGCACGCTACCGAAAAAGCCGGCATCGGGAACATCGGCAATTTCAGAAGATATGGGAGAAGATGGTAAGCGACTGCCGGTCACTTCCGGTACGGTAGTAACGACGCGAACATCTAAAATCGGGTCGAGTCCGCGTTCTGGGACAAACACAGCTGTTTGCGTATAATCGCGATCTAAGGTCATTTGCGTAGTAAACAAATTCACCTGACCTCGGCGCAACTGAATTGTACCTTGCGGTTCGAGATTACCCAAAAAGCCATTTACAATCAGCTCGCCAGTCGATCGAAAACTAAATAGCGGCGGTCGCGTCACATTGACATTATCCGCCAGAGTTAAGCGCAAATTGTTAAATTCCGGAACGATCGATCTCGCAAAACCAATTCCGCCTCCCCCTTCTCCCCTCCCTGTGGACGGAGAAGCGTTGGGGGTGGGGTTTTCTTGTTGCTGTCCTAAAAACACCTCCCCGTTTTTCAACGTCACTTCACCACCGATTTGGGGTTCAAATGCAGTGCCGGTAATTACTGCATTGCCATTTACGCCACCTCGATAAAGTCCTTTGAGATTGATCGCCAATTCGTTCAAAGTGACGCTGAGGGGATTATTGCGATCGGGATCTTGTTGAGATAACTGCCTGGAAATAGGGATGATTCCCTGTGCTGATACCGCACCTTTACTGAAATTACCGGTGAGGTTTTCTACCAGGATGCGATCGCGATCGAATCGCACAATTCCAGTCACATCCGTCAGCGGTGCAGGCAGCGCCACAGCCGCAATTGTCGCATTATCTACTGTAGCAGTTCCCGTTATTTGCGGCGCAGATAAAGTACCCCGCACCTGTAGTTGTGCTTGTCCTTGACCGCCAGCCCAAGTAACTTGTCCTCTACTTAATAGATTTAACAGTGCCAGCCCTTCATTTTGCACATTCACATCTAAACTAATTGCATTGCTATCCGGTCTAACCGTAGCAAAAGGTAGCTGATAAGGTACGCTACCAGAAATTACAATTGGCTGAGGCTGTTGCACCACCGCCTCAGAATTAAAATTCAAGCGAGCATTTTCATAAGTAAAAATTGCTTGTGCCGACTGCACCTGCGTTCCATTCAAAGTTCCATCCACCAAAGTTAAGTCGCCGTTAACCTCTGGGTTTTGTAAAGTGCCTGCCAGATTAGCAGTACCATTCAGCTTACCTGTAACTGCCACCGGTAAAGGCACAAACTTATTGATGACATCGACGGGGAAATTTTGTAATTCCAATTTCCCATTTTGCTGTTGCAAACCGAGATTTCCAGAGAAAGCTAATCGAGCGTTCTCATACTGAATTTCCAA
>NZ_JACJUP010000564.1:0-4340 GCF_014748295.1 Planktothrix sp. FACHB-1355
GAAGAAGAGGAATTTTGACTTTTGACTTTTGACTTTTGACTTTTAGCTCCCCCACTCCCCCCTTCCCTGCCAAAAAAAACCCCAGCGGAGTGCTGGGGTTCGATCGTCCAGAGGATGCCGTCGCTCTTAGTTCGGCAAGTTGTTGCTGCCATAAGCATCCACGCTGAAGGCAGGAACGCGATCGCTATAGTCTATCTTGCTGCCGGTAATACTTTCGGATAGTTTCTCAAAAGACTCAGAGCGCCAGTTTCTTTCGTGAATTGGCTTGGACTGCTCGCCTCGGAAGTAAGCTTGAGTACCGATCGCAGCAGCAGCAACCCAACCGACGATCAATAGTGCAATCAGAATAGTCATAACCGTTTTCTCCCGTTTGTGTCTTTCTGTAAATAAATGTAACGAAGTTTAACAATATCTGTTTGTGACTTGACTCAATCACCTAAGTGATGTTAATCACAAGCGCCATTAGAGCGTCACCCGATAATAAAAGTCAAAAGTCACTCATTCAAAAGTCACTCATTCAAAATTTCCCCTCCTCCCTCTCCCTTTCCGAGTAACCCACCATATCGCCAAACCTATAAAACAAAAAACATTTTTCACCATCAACCCGAAACAGCCGATTAACTTCAAAGAGTTTGTTTCCATCGTTCGGGAAACCGTACAGCATCATAAATTGCCAAAAGCCGACGATCGCGGTAAATTATCATTGATTTCTATCTAGGGCTGGAGAGAAATTTTTATGCCCACCTACGATTACTTTTGTGCAAGTAACAATCAAAAAGTTGAAGTTCGCCACAGTATTCACGAAAAACTTACCACTTGGGGCGAGTTGTGTAAGCTCGCTCAATGCGACCCAGGCGAAACGCCACTCGATACACCTGTCCAGCGCTTGATTAGCGTACCAAGCTTGCTCGTTCCAACATCAAATAGCGACTACAAGAGTGCGGGATTAACCAAGCTGGTGAAACGAGACTCTGGAGTCTATGAAAACGTCACCACCTAGCATTGAAAAAGTCAGATTCTCAATAGCTACTTCAGCGAGTTATTCTCAGGTGCGGGCATTCCTATAAATGATAGATGTAATTTGGGATATGGAAACCGGCGACCCCGATGACTTCCTTACCTTATTGTTGTTGATCGGACACCCGGAAGTTAACCTCAAAGCTGTTACCATCACCCCAGGTTCACCCCAACAGATCGGACTGGTAAGGAAAGCATTGGCTCTATTTAATAGAGATATCCCAGTCGGAGCCCATCACAAAGAACACCCTAAACCCTGTGTTTCCAAATGGCACACAGATGTTTATGGAGATATTCCAACTTCCCAAGATGCAGAAAATGGTGGCGAAGTTTTGCGGCGATATTGTGACTCGAACACTACTTTAATTACAGGTGGCCCGCTGAAAAATTTGGGAGCTGCCATTAAATTAAATTTTCAAGTCGATCGCTGGATTGCCCAAGGTGGATTTGCCGGCGAAGGTGTAGTACCATCAGCACTTCAACTAGACAAATTCAAGGGAATGACAACTTGTCCCACTTACAACCTCAACGGCGATTCAAAATCTGCTTTGGCAGCACTTTCTTATGACGGTATTAGGGTGAAAAAATTTGTGTCTAAAAACGTTTGCCATCGCGTTTACTATGACCGAAAAATGCACGATATTTTCCAATCTGTCAAACATAAAAGTTTGTCTCTCGCTTTGATATGGAAAGGTATGGATGCCTATCTGCGTCATCACCCCGATGGTAAAAAATTACACGATCCTTTAGCTGCTTGTTGTGCTATTGACGAGTCGATCGCGACTTGGGCAGAAGTAGAAATATACCGAGAAAAAGGCCAGTGGGGAGCCAGATTATCTCCCGGTTCCGGAACTTGGATTATTATAGACTACAACCCAGAAAAATTTATCTCTACTTTGACGGCATATTAAAAATGGACTCGTCTCAAGACCACTTTATCGGCTATGAAAAAATCTTTGAAAGTCTGACAAAATGGCACTTTAGTCGAGCGGTATTTCAAAAATAAAATTTAAGATATTTCTATTTTTCATAGTTCACAATTTCTGTTTCTAGAAACTGTGAACTATGAACCGCCAAACTATGTGTAAGTCAGCTGTACGCCGACAGGGAAAGTCTTGGCGCTTTTGGGTTTCACATAAACAGACTGTTCTTGTAGCAGTTGTAATTGGGTGAAGCGATCGCGTGTCAGTTGCGCTGTCACCAGTTGACCGTCCCTGAGACTCAACTCTACTACAACTTCCCAACCCAAATGCACAATCCGCTTTACCTTAGCGGGTACGGCGGTTTCTTCCGCCTTAGTCTGAATTAAAACATCGTGAGGACGTAAAAACACATGAGAATTGTTAGATTCCGAATGGTTAAGATCGAAAATTCCCGCAGCGCTGGATAGAACGTTGACAGGGCCAAAGAAACTCATCACAAAGGGGGTAGCTGGATGGTCGTAAATATCCTCTGGAGTGCCTACCTGTTCCACCTGACCTTTATTAAAAACAGCAATTTCATCGGCAAGTTCCATCGCCTCTTCTTGATCGTGGGTAACAAAGACAGTGGTAACGTTAACTTTTTCGTGCAGGTGTCGCAGAGAAGCTCGCAGTTCTTTACGAACTTTAGCATCCAAAGCTCCAAACGGTTCATCTAATAAAAGTACTTGCGGATTTACAGCTAAAGTTCTCGCCAAAGCTACCCGCTGTCGCTGTCCGCCAGAAAGTTGAGACGGATAGCGATCGCCTAACCCCCGCAGTTGCACTAAGTCTAACAATTCTTCCACCCGTTCCCGGACATAAAATCTGGACGCTTTGCGTATTTGTAGACCAAAAGCGACATTCTCGCGGACGGTCATGTGCTTAAACAAAGCATAGTGCTGAAACACGAAGCCAATACCCCGCGATTGCACGTTTTCGTAGGTCATGTCTTTACCACTGATTCTAATTCTGCCCGTATCTGGAGTTTCCAGTCCCGCAATTAGCCGCAGTAAGGTGGATTTCCCCGACCCCGAAGGCCCCAAAAGTGCCACCAGCTTGCCACTGTGAATGTGCAAATTTACCGAATCCACTGCCTGAAACGAACCAAATCGCTTTGATACGTCCTCAATCAAAATGCTCATCGCTACTCTTTCCCTAAACTTTTGATAATTGACCCTTGACTCGATCGAAAACCGGATTTCGTTGGCAGACCTTTTTGTTACACCGATTTATCGCCCAATTTACTGTACTTACATACCACATATCCAGATTTTTTGGTAATTTTTGTCAAATTTCTTGACCTTTGCTACAACTGACTACCTGACTGAGGGCTTTTAGAAACCCGGTTTTTTAGAAAAACCGGGTTTCTGGCCCGCGACAACCCTTTTTGCTGTGCCTTGTAAATTGTACTAAAATAATCTACAGTTTATCTATCGGAATTTAGGTGTTTTTGCTAAAATGCCTTTTATAGGCAATGTTTTTTGACTGCCAACTTCTACCAAGCCCGAACCCAGATCCGTCCAACACTGGAGTCTACAATGGCCATCTTGCAACTCGAAGACAGTTCGGTTTACACTCATCTCAGCGACATTACACGGAAACTTGCAGCTCTAAATATTCAGGTGAAACGCTTGCCCTTGGGGAGTAACTCCTATATCGGGGAATTACTGGCACAAGACATTCTTAGCCTTGCTGAAAAAGAGGAGATATTAGCTGGTTTCGATCGCTACTTTGTTCAATTCCAGCGCAGATTTGGTTATAAATGGCGTGAATTGACAGTTTTGCATCCAGGTTCGCCCTATCTTTGGGCCCTGATAACGCAATTCGATCGCTGCCACACTCACGCAGACGAGGAAGCACTCTATATCCTTTCTGGAGAGTGCGTTTTCGGGTTTGTGCTTCCTGATGGTAGGCAAGCAGAATTAATTGTAGAAGCAGAAGAATTTATTAACGTGCCATCCGGTACCGAGCATTGGTTCCGTCCTACAGGATTGCTTCATTTCAAAGCAGTACGGTACTTTACAAGTGTAGGCGGGTGGACGCCTCAATACACCGATACTAAAATTCACTTTCACAAACCCGTTGCCAGAAGATATCCTGGCGACTGCCCTTAACTTAAAGTTTGTAAGTCCTGGGCAACCCTACGCCTAGCAACAAGTTTTTATTTTTTTAGCTTTGGAATAATTAACAATGACCGTTTTCCCACCTACAACAAATGGTGTTTATGTTCTGACGCAACGTAAATTTGCACGAGCGTCGCTAAGTAGTCGGACAAAAGTAATCGACACTGTATGAACTTTTGTTAAGGCACTTGCAGGAGTGCGATCGCTACCCACGGATAGTACAAATGTATTGTAAAAA
>NZ_JACJUP010000565.1:0-4285 GCF_014748295.1 Planktothrix sp. FACHB-1355
GTGCGTATTCACAACTCAATTTTCCAGATATCTAGATGAAAACTCTGTGCGGCTCACCAAGGATTCATCAATGTCTACCTTTGATATCGGTTCCCTTAATAACTCTTATACAAATCAAGATACGGTTGGCGTTACTCAACCTGACGACACCTACAGCTTCACACTCACCGATACTCGTTATCTCAAATTATCGCTTACTGGGATTAGTAATCCTGTTGATTGGCAACTTAAAGATAATTTTGGAAAAACTCTGCACGCTGGATTATTTAACATAACCAATCCTGAAACTATCAACATTGATAATTTGCCAGATGGTAAGTATTTTTTACAACTATCTCAAACTGGCGAGAATACTAACTATACAATGAAAGTCGATCCGATCTCGAAGTTAGAAGTGGAATCAGGCTTTTTCACTGTTGGGCAAACGGGACAAGTAGGAGTTGATTACTTAACTGACGGTGGCAGTTATCAGGGAGAGTTGGGAATATTTAGCCTAACGGGAATAGAAACATTTATTCCTGGGTCTGAAGCTTTTACTAAAGAAGTAGCGCGGCGAATTCTTAGTAATTCTATAGAAGGCCATATAGTAATTACGGACACTACAGAAGGTGCAAGATTTAGCCCTACTTTTCCTTGGGGAGATAACCACAATCGTGGCGAATATAAAGGTATAAAAACTTTTGCGATGAAACCAGGGGATAAATTTGGCTTCATGCTTGTGCCTAATGGTAGCGTACAAGAAGTATTTAGTAACCCGAATATTGGTGGCGCAAAACGTCCATTATTTTCCATAGCTACTGCTAACCCATTAGATGATTTTTATGTTGGCCAAATTGCCGATGTAATTGGTGATGGCAAAACATTTGTGATGGAGGATAAGCGAGTTGATAGCGGCTCGGATAAAGATTATAACGATATAATTTTTCGGGTTACTGGTGCAACAGGAATTGCTATTAAGCTTGATGAAGTAATTGCTCCAGCTAAGGACTGGCGCGATACAAAAGTAGGAGAAGATTTACGTAATTACATCAACACACCTCCTAAACTTTTGCAATTTAATACTCAGCAAAATTACAAGGTGGGTGAAGCAATTAAATTGACAGATGCTAAGGTTTGGGATGAAAATGGAGATTTAGACAAAGTAAATTTTTGGTTTAAGAAAGATAATAGTGATTGGAACCGAATCGAGAGTATTGCTAACAATTTTACTTTTGATGAAGATTGGGCTACATTTAATTATTCTTGGATGCCGGAGCAACCGGGTAATTACCAAATAAAAGCGGTGGCGATCGATAAACAAAAGCAGGAGAGTAATGAAGTAATTAAAACTTTCCAGGTTGCGCCTGCCAATGTGTCACCAACGAATCTCGAATTTACTATACCAGCAAGTATTTATTTTGGCGATACGCCAACGTTAACAGGGAAAGTTTACGACGAAAATGGAAGTAGTGACCTTAAAACAGTAGATTTTCGCCTACAAAAGGATGACGGTAACTGGCAAGATATTAGCGATGTAACTACTTTTACACCTGATATTACAGATAACCGTTGGTCAACATTTAGTTATACCAATTTGAGTGGGTTAGAGGTGGGAAATTATCAGATGAAAGCAATTGCTTATGACAGTTTCGATCGAGGAAGTAACGAAATAATTCAAAACTTTTCTGTTGTTACCAAAGCAGTCAAACCAATTCCTAACAAAGCACCTCAATTGTTGCAGTTTAGTTTATTGCCAACTTACCAAGCAGGCAGTTCGATCGCTATAAATCGTGGTAAAGTTTTTGATGAGGATGGAGCCACCGATCTGAAAAATGTACATTTTAAATTGCAGAAAGATGATAATAATTGGAATGAGTTTGATTACGATGTATTTACACCTGATAGTCAAGGGAATGGATGGGCTAGTTTTAATTACTTTTGGAGTGGGTTAGCACCAGGAAATTATAATTTGGAAGCGCTCGCTTACGATAAAGCAAATGCTGAGAGTAACAAAGTAGTTCAAAACTTTACTGTAGAAAATATTTTACCACCGCCAGCGCCACCGCCACCGCCTCCACCACTGCCAGCGCCACCACCAATTAACAAACCTGAATTTTTACAGTTCAGAACTATGCCATTATACACGAATGGTGAAACATTAAGCTTTAGCGGTGCAAAAGTTTTCGATCGCGACGGTGCTAACGATATAGATAAAGTATTCTTTTGGCTAGGGACGATTGATGGCCAAAAAGTTGATACCATCACGGTAGATCGGTTTACTGCTGATAGTAAAGGATGGGCAAGGTTTGATTTAAACTACAATTTGAGTAAGCTAACACCAGGGCGCTATCAATTGTGGGCGATCGCTCGCGATAAAGCAGGAAATGAAAGCGATCGAAATATCCAAAACTTTTCTGTAATTACAGATCCAGGTGATAGTGGATTATCAGATTCCGTGAAGATTGCGATCGCGCGATCGGCTGATTTAAAAAAATACGATCCAGAACAATTAGCCAAAACGCGAGAATGGGTAGTTTGGGTAACACCAGATAGATATTCATTAGATTTAGCTGCACTTGCTGGCGCTGAAGATTTAGGAAGTACTGGATATATTCCTAACACTTATATTTGGAAATTCTCCGAAAACGATACTCCTGATATCGTACAGCCGCGATTAGATACAATTCCAGGCGTAGAATTTGCTTATCCCTTAGTTCCCAAACAAGTAACATTGTTATCTGAGCCAGAAAAAGAACCTTTGGTAAAAGATGTGGTAAAAGTTGGCAGTCAATGGCATTTGCGAAGCGATTTTCTTCCTAGTGCAGATGCTAATATTACGAAGACTTGGGGTATTTCTCTTCCTGGAAATCCATCTCAAAAAGTGCGAGGAAAGGGAGTTGTAATTGGAATTGTCGATGATGGCTTTGATTACGAGAGGCACCCAGATTTAAAAGAGCGTTTCTTGCCAAATTTGAGTTGGGATTTCAACGAAAATGATAATAGTCCATTACCCAGCTATAAGGCTACTCTTATCAAGGATTTAAGCCTATCACCGCGAGGTCGCATTCAAGATAATATATTGGGGCAAGATTTCCCTCTTGATGTTGCTTTAACTGGAGTAGTAAAAGACATTAATGTAGGTTTAAATATTACTCATCCCTACGTCAGCGATTTAGAAGCTTCGCTATTGAGTCCAACAGAGCCTATTTACAATCCAAATGAAGGTCTAGGCTTTACTTCACCCCGAAGAATCTGGGGGGGAAATGGTTCAGAAGACCAGATTGGACTATTTGATGATGTGGGAGGCGATGGTGACAATTTCATTAATACCATATTAGATGACCAAGCAACTATCCGCATTAATCATGGAGTTGCACCATTTACGGGTCGGTTTATCCCGCAAAGTAAGATACCTGGCCCTGGCTTAGATTATTTTAATCAACAATGGGCATCAGGTTTCTGGAAATTAAGAATGGCGGACGATTCGTCGGGAAATAAGGGTCAACTTAATCGCTGGTGGCTAGAGTTTAACACCTATAATCCGCATGGAACTGCTGTAGCAGGAATAGCATTAGCTAGCGGCGATAACAACTTTGGTGGAAGTGGGGTAGCACCGGAAGCAAATTTAGCTGGACTGCGATTAATTGCAGATCAAGTAACTGATAAACAAATAGCTGATGCTTTATCTTTCAAAAACCAAGATATCGACATTTACAACAATAGTTGGAAGGTAGAAAACGCCTTTACGACTTCGCCATTAAATTTAATGGCAATGGAGCAAGCTGTCAAAACAGGTCGAAATCAACTTGGCAATATTTACGTGTTTGCGGGTGGTAATGATCAACAACATGGAGGTAATGTAAATTACAATGGTTTTGCTAATTCTCGCTATGCCATCGCAGTTGGGGCAATCAATAAGGATGGTGAGCAAACTACCTACAGCGAACCAGGAACACCACTATTAGTTTCAGCTTACTCCAGTAGCCTTGGAGAAGGACGAAGTATTACCACAACCGATTTAGTCGGTGCAGATGGTTACGATCCGGGAGATTATACTACAAGTTTTGGCGGCACTTCTGCTGCTGCACCTTTAGTATCTGGTGTAATTGCTTTGATGTTAGAAGCTAATCCAAATTTAAGCTGGCGTGACGTACAGCATATTCTTGCTAAAACTGCTAATAAAAATAACCCGGAAGACGAGAAAGGCTGGGTACAAAATGGAGCAAAACTTTGGGTTAATGATAAATACGGTTTTGGAGCAATTGATGCTTTTAAAGCTGTCAATACTGCTGCCACTTGGACACCT
>NZ_JACJUP010000566.1:0-4254 GCF_014748295.1 Planktothrix sp. FACHB-1355
CTTGGGGCGATTTAACTTTTGACTTTTGACTTTTGACTTTTGACTTTTATTTTGTCCCGTAGAGACGATCGCCAGCATCTCCAAGTCCCGGTACAATATAACCGTGTTCGTCCAAATAATCATCTATTGCCGCCGTATAGATAGGAACATCGGGATGTTGTTCGTGAAAATGTGCAATTCCTTCTGGTGCGGCTAGCAAACATAAAAACTTGATCGAAAGGGGATTGACTTCCTTAATTCTGTCAACAGCAGCAACAGCAGAATTTCCCGTTGCCAACATGGGATCGACAATCAAAACATCTCGCTGTTCGATATCTTGAGGAACCTTAAAATAATATTCAATTGCAACAAGAGTTGTGGGGTCGCGATACAAACCGATATGTCCTACCCGCGCCGAAGGAATTAATTCTAAAATGCCATCCAAAATCCCCTGTCCCGCTCGCATAATCGAGATAATTACCATCTTTTTTTCCGCTGCCAGCATCGGTGCTAACATAGGAGCGATCGGCGTTTTAATTTCTTCGTACCTCAGCGGCAAATCTCGCGTCACCTCATAAGCTAACAACATCCCAATTTCTCTAAGCAAGTTGCGAAATTTTGCCGTGCTGGTTTCCGTTAGACGCATCAGCGTCAACTTATGCTGGATTAAGGGATGGTCGATTACAGTAACATTAGCTGTCATTTTTTAGCCTAGATAGCTGTGGCTTTGAATTTTTGAGTTTAACGCACCTATTTGCAAATTTCTCACAATATTTCATTCTTCAGCCAGCTTCGCCGCCTGGTATTTTTCAGTCGCTTCTTGGACGACAGCCTTAAGTTCGTCTATATTGCAAGGCTTGGTAATTAATTTAAACACCTGAGCCTTTTTCATATTTTCTCCGAGTCCGTCCATTTCTTCGCCGAGTCCGCTGAGAAGAATGCGAATTGTATGGGGAAAACGTTCGATCGTAGTGGTTAAAAATTCTACACCAGTCATTTGCGGCATGAGATGATCGGAAATAATCACCGCCATTTCGCCTTCTCGATCGAGAGTTTCCAGCGCGACGGACGGACTTTCTGCTTTAAATATTTGAAACTGACGCCGAAACGTCCTGTACATCAAGTCCAGGTTTTCCGGTTCGTCATCAACCACCATTAGCTTCGGTTTTTCAGACATTTGCAAATTTAACTCGGCTATTTACTAATTTTTAAAACACCGTTCCATCACTTTGTATTTGAATGGGGGGAACACCACCTTCTCTTAATAATGATGCTATTTTGCGTCCAGCACTCCAGGTTCCTCCTTGTAATACTTTCACTAGCGGTAATTCAGCAGCGCTCATATTTAGCTTTTGTCTGATGGCGGCGGCAATCCGATCGAGCAAAGCGACGGTTAACGCTCGCCATTCTACAATTATCTCAGATCCGACTGGATAAGGTTCGCGCCACACATCTGGCTGTTTTAACTCAAGGAGTCCCTTATCCAAGCACAAACCGCCGTTGCGATATTCTGGCAAACCGGTCAGCTCGTCCAGTCCGGTAATTTCTAACCCGATTTCCTGGAGCGGTTCGAGGAGAGAATAAGTTAACCACTGGGAAAGTTTGTGAAATGGCACGTAGCGATCGCTCTCCCGATCTCCTCCCAAAGATGGATGTATCCACATATCGCCTAAGTTGACACCTGCGATGGCCAATCTCCCCGGCCAAATTTCCCCCAATCCCTCTAAAACTGCACTCAATACCTTACTTGCCGCCAGTCGATCGTTCTTTTTATCCAGCAGGTAATCTACCATATTTCCCGGACGCGGATTGTCTGTACCAAAAACTGTTACATTTTGAGTTAGCACCTGTCCCAAACACTGTAATAATTCTAACCTGCCCTCTACACCTACCAAAGGATTCTCGGCGCTTACCTGAAATCCTTCTTTTAGCGCTTCTGCGGTCAAATCTTGCAGTTTTTTCGCATCAGCTTGCCAAGGTAAATCTGGGTTACTGGAAAAAACGCCTTGACAAAACATCCGAAAACTCGCTATTGCCAATCCTTCCGAACGACGAAACACCTGTCCGGTTTGTTGTTCCCGATATTGCCAACTTGCACCCGCACCGGCATCCAGCAAAACACTGATAATTGCTAGATCGAATTTTACTTTAGCTTTTTCTAGGGGTGAGAGTTCGGTCAAAGTGCGATCGAGTTCGGTGAGGCGCGAAACCTTACCCACCTCGAAATGTCGCCAGCGACTGTGAAAAGGTATTTCCAGGTTGGGATAATCTTCGCGCATCACTTCTATAACATAGTCGGCGCACTTATCCAATTTTGTTAAATCTACGCGAAAGTAATTCAGCTTATTCTCACACGCTAATTTAAAGATGCGATCGCACCTTTCTCGAATCGCCGTTGGAGTTCTCAAATAGGCAATAATTTCTTCTTCTTTCATAATTTTTCAATAGCAAACTTAATGACCACCCGCCCAGATATCCGATTTCTTGAAGAAATCGGATATCTGCGGTTATTTATTTCTACTCTTCCAAACCGCGACCCTTAATTCCCGCCAACGCGATCGCATCTGGAACTTCTCCCGGTGTGAAGTAACCTGCTGCTTGTTTAGCGGCGATTTCCACTTTGGCATCATCGGGAATTCGATCTTCAGGAATCGCAATTCTTTCGACTATTTGAATACCAGAATTGACAATCGCGTTATACTTCATATCGCTCATCGAAACCAAGCGATCGATCCTCGTAATTCCCAACCAATGCAACACATCCGGCATTAGTTCTTGAAAGCGCATATCTTGAACACCCGCCACACATTCGGTACGAGCGAAATAGGCATCAGCGCGATCGCCTCCTTCCTGACGTTTGCGAGCATTATAAACCAAAAACTTAGTAACTTCGCCCAAAGCGCGACCTTCTTTCCGGAAATAAACAATTACACCCGCACCGCCTGACTGTGCTGTTTGGATGCAAACTTCAATTCCGTGTACCAAATAAGGACGACAAGTGCAAATATCGGAACCGAACACATCCGAACCGTTACATTCATCGTGTATCCGCACCGCCAGCAGTCGATTCGGATCTGTAATTGCCTCGACATCTCCGATTACATAAACCGTAATTCCCCCAATTGGAGGTAAGAAAACGTGCAAATCCGGACGAGTCACCAACTCTGGGAACATACCACCCGTTTGTTGAAAAAGAATGCGCCGTAAATCGCTTTCCTTAACTTGAAGTCGCTGAGCAATTCCCGGTAGATACCAAACCGGATCTATCGCAACTTTAGTTACTACCAAATTACCATTACTTTTGAGAATTTTACCATCAATTTGCAATTCACCTTTGGCTACTTCATCTAACAATTCGGGCATATTGATGTGAGCTTTGGTGACGGCAATTGTGGGGCGAATATCGTAACCCTGTTCGTAAAATTGGGTGTAAACTTCACCGACAATGGCACCAAAAGGATCGAGAGAGATAATGCGATCGGGATCGGCCCAACTGGGATGCGGCCCAATGCGAACAACGGGAGAGGTATTTGTCAAGTCCGGACGGTGATTTGCTTGAAGTGCGCCGGATGCGATCGCCAGTGCGCGATAGACAGCGTAAGATCCGGAGTGAGTGCCGATCGCATTGCGCTGATTGGCATTAGTTAGCGTACCAATAATCGGCCCCCGTTCGATCGGGTCGCTTTTTCCCCAATGTATTGCCGGTTTTTGAGCGGATCTATGGGGATGGGAAGTCAGAACAATATGCTTGTGCTTAGATACTGGTTTTTGGTTATCCATAAATTACCCGGTCGGTATTTTTAACTCGTAAGGGTAAATAAACTAATATCTTAGCAAGCAAATTTTCCATTTGGCAGTATCCTGCACTGCTAAATTCATAATTAAACAAACCCGGTTTTTAGTCTTTTAATGCCTAATACCCGATGGTAAACAAGTAAGGTGGGCAATGCCCACCCTACGCAAATGGAAGACTCGATCTCAGGCAGTACGGGCGGGTCTATTTACAAACGACACAGCTGCGATCGTTGCTGCCAAAGCCAACATTACACCTCCTACGAGAGCAAAAGTAGGGCCAAGTTTAATTTGTTGGGCAATTGGCTGAATAATAATAGGAGAAAAGAATTGCCCCAAAAACATAGAAGTTGTCAAACCTCCCAGCAATCTTCCCCTAGCGGCAACAGGTGCGATCGCATTCAGCCAAACATTCATATTGGGAAGCATCAAACCCAATCCCAAACCGGCAACAATTAAACCGAGAACTGCGAAAGCGTAAAT
>NZ_JACJUP010000567.1:0-4327 GCF_014748295.1 Planktothrix sp. FACHB-1355
GCTCTGCCCAGGCTTTTGTAGGAGCATCATACTCATCTGAATATGCGCTATCTATAGGCGAATCTGTCAAAGAAAAAGCAGCAGCAGAAGATTGTTGAATCTCTAACAGTGCTTCTTTAATTTCGGATGCAGACTGATAGCGCTGATGATAATCATAACGCACCATTTTGCTAACGATCGCAGCCAATTCTGGGTTTACTTGTGCCTTATGCGTCCACAGTATTTCTGCACTTTTAATGTCTTGCTGTAACTGGTTTGGCGATAGTCCCGTCAGAGCTTTAATCGCTGTAATTCCCACTGCATAGATATCGCTGTTTGGTCGCGGACGACCCGCACATTGTTCGGGTGGTGCATAACCTTGGGTTCCAATACCCACGGTGAAGCGACTTTGCCCGTCATTTTCCAGCAGTTGTGTGCTAACTTCTTTGACGGCACCAAAGTCAATCAGCACAAGCTTGTCGTCTGAGTCTCTCCTAATAATATTGTTGGGTTTAATATCGCGGTGAATGACTCCCTGACTGTGTACAAATTCTAATATTTCTAACAGTTCCAGCATTATATCTATAACTTGCGATTCGGTCAGTGGCTTGCCCGGTATTAACTCGTATTCTAGAGAATGACCGGCAATGAATTCCTGAACTAGGTAAAATTCATCGCCTTCTTCAAAGTAGGCGAGAAGTTGAGGAATTTGTTTGTGCTGACCGAGTTTTTCGAGTGCGTCTGCCTCTCGCGGAAATAAGCGTCTGGCGAGTTCCAAGTGCTTGTGATCGTTGGTGGCTGGCTTGAGTTGTTTGACCACACACAAAGGTTTACCAGGTCGCTGTGTATCTTGGGCAATATAAGTTTCCCCAAATCCTCCTGCACCTAAAACTTTGATAATTTCGTAGCGACCGCCAATTTTTTTATTGGCTGTTCCTGAGTCTTTTAGAGGCAGCAAGTCTTGCAGGTCATCGTGTTGGCTGAGAATTTCTTGGACAATTGGTGAAGTGACATATCGCTTCAAAGTTTGACGTAATTGGAATTTTCCGATCTGTTGCCTGGAGACATCTCCTGTTAGGTAGAAGAAGCCACTCAATACGATCGCGAAAGCTGGTACGGCTGTTGGCAAAATTAACTGACCGTAAGTAAAGGTGAAGTAGCTAACTGTTCCCCAAGCAAAGGCAATTCCTATTGCCCATCCAAAACGATTTAAGCTTCTTTTTCTTTTGCTCAGAAAAACGCTTGTGCCCAAAACTCCGCCAAATACAAACAGCCCCTGCATCAGCGGATTGGGTATTGCTTGACCGATCGCTTTGCCCTGCATCAAGGTGGCGATCGCATTGGCGTGAATCTCTATTCCCGACATCTGCTCGCGATACAGCAAGCTTCCAGAAAAGGGTGCCTTATGAAAATCTTGCACTTCGGTGATGGTTGTTGGCCCAATCAGAACAATCTTATCCTTGAATTTCCCTTGCTGTAGGTGGTTGTTCCAGATGTAAGGGTCGAGGACGTGGAAAAAGGGAATTTGTTTGAAGGTGTCCTTGGGGCCATAAAAGTAGATGCGATCGCCCTTAGCGCGAATGTTGCTCTGCCCAGCTGCTATCAACGCTGCTTCATCGAAAGAGGGTACCGCCACTGTTAAGGCATCAATTTCTTCTTTGACCTGCTTTGAGTATGTTTGAGACAACTGCTTAATGAACTCGCTGCTAAAGCGATGAATCCTGCCATCCACTTCCAGGGGGTAATTAATTATGCCCGCTGATATCGGCTTTGTCCGAAATAGAGGATTGGGAAGGGTTGGCTGGATTAAGCTGCCCTGCTGTATCTCGGTATCTTCGTACATAGCAGCTAAAGCGATGCGACCTGGATAGCGCTGCAATACCTGTTGCAAATATTTGTCAGCTGCTTTATCGTTGCTGAGCCGATCGAACACCACATCTACAGCAACAGACTTGGCTCCTGCTTTCATCAGCTTGTCGATCGCAAGAGCATAAGCGCTGCGTTTCCAAGGCCAGACTTGTAATGGCTCTAGGTAAGCATACTGTTTGGGATCTTGTTGATAGAACTGTCCTTCCTTGACAGACTGCTCATCTATAGCCAAAATCACTATTTCATCTGGAGGTGCAACTGGCCCGCGCAGTTCAAATAACAGGGTTTGGGTGTTGTACTCCATCATTTGAACCAGTCCCAAATTGCCAGCTGTAGCGAGTCCAGCTGCCAATGCCCAAGCGCCCGTGACAATATGGCTCAAGCGAGCCAGACGCGAAGCCCGACCAGCCTGTACGCTTGATTTGGTTGTTGTACCGGAACGAGTCACGGCAGAAGTTTGTCGGTTGGTTGCGGGCAATGAGGGTTCTGGTGCCATATCCTGCCTCGAAGGTTGATTTAAAGCACCTAAGTGTATACTTTTAAGCTTTTACTTTACATCCACTTAGGTATGAAGTAATGGATAGGGCGGTTTGCATGGATAATGGGTAAGATTTACTTGCCGCTTACTATCTACCACCTACTATCTACTATTCGATCGGGCTTGATGCCGCCAAATTGGTTTGTTTACTTTTTGTTAACAAATTTCAATTTTTCGTTGAGGGCGATCGAGTTGTCAAAGTCAACATTCTAAAAGTCAAGATTCTAGACGCAAACTGGGCTTAAAGAGTCCTTCTTCGCTTGCATTGGCGCTTCTAGACATTGATGGCCCCGATGCCACCATACCAAAATCAAGCACAAACTGCACAAAAAGCCCTATAATGTCCCATGTTACGGGATGTCTGTACGATAATCTAGTAAACTGCTTTAATAAAACAAACACACGGCAAACTCTCCTTTTGAGATTGCCTACGATCTCAAAAGATTGATTGGTAATTTGTGCTTTTTGTCAAGTTACTTCCTTGGTAAGTTAAAGCTGGCCCTGGCAGTAGTGGTGAATGGAAGCAGAATCCCAATAGCGATCGAACGAAGCTACCCTAAAGGGAGATGACAGTACGAGTAAATACACCCAAAGGAGGAAAAAAAATAAGGTTATGGCTAACCAGCCATAAAGTAAGTCACTTGGAAGGGAAATTTTATAAGAAGGATGATTAGTCCAGTCTCAAACGCATTAAAATCAAGGAGGCTCTCATAGTAAAATCTATTGAATAGACAATTTCTCAGCTTGAGAAATTTCATCTAAATACTTGACAAACGAGTATAAGATAGGTTATTGGCTTTGTTAAAGCAGAAATTGCTATAATGGATTATTCCAATTAAATTCTTTTCTACTACTTTTAGGTATAAGTTTGTATGCCTTACTCGATGAACCGTCTTTCTATTTTTGTAGACGGGAACAATATGTTCTACGCTCAACAAAAAAATGGTTGGTTTTTTGACCCGCGACGAGTGTTGCAATATTTCACGAGCGAGCCGGATACAATGTTGGTAAATGCGTTTTGGTACACCGGCTTAAAAGACCCCCAAGATCAGCGAGGATTCCGAGACGCTTTGATTAGCCTTGGTTACACGGTTCGCACCAAAATTCTCAAAGAGTACTACGATGATAGCTCCGGACGTTACTCGCAAAAAGCAAATTTAGACATTGAAATTGTCGTTGATATGTTCAATACAGTAGATCAATACGATAAGGTGGTGCTGTTCAGCGGGGATGGTGATTTTGAACGAGCAATTGAACTTTTACGTTCTAAAAATACTCACATTACAGTGGTGTCAACAGAAGGAATGATTGCCAGAGAACTGCGTAATGCTACGGACAGGTATATAGACTTGAATGATATTCGCGACCATATTGAGAAAGTTGATTATTAGGTGAAAAGTAATAAGTGCAACAATTTGAAGGCAAAAGATGGTGCTACGGTTAAGCTACCTAAAATTAGGTATGGCACTCGTCAGGGTTAAAGCAGAACGGTTATAAATTGAAAAAAGCTTTATAAGCCATCAGTTGACACTTTTCTCTCACCACCTTACAGACATCGCTCGCTCGCACAAAATAAGGAGGATATCTCGTTTAGAGCTATGCAAAACCAACCCAAAACAGACCGAATTATCATTTTCGATACCACACTTCGAGATGGCGAACAATGTCCCGGCGCTACCTTGAATGTAGACGAGAAGTTGATTATTGCCCGTCAATTGGCTCGTTTGGGTGTAGATGTAATCGAGGCGGGATTCGCTTACGCCAGTCCCGGTGATTTTGAGGCAGTTCAGAAGATTGCCGAAGCTGTGGGAACAGAAGATGGGCCGATTATCTGTAGCTTGGCAAGAGCGATAAAAGCAGATATCGAAGCAGCAGCAAAAGCGCTCAAACCGGCAGCAAAGGGGAGAATTCACACCTTTATTTCTACATCGGATATTCATT